>JBDHVF010000296.1:0-8892 GCA_039809605.1 Polyangiales bacterium
AGGGTGGCGAAGGTCGCGAGGCCCTCGGCGCGCAGCACGTCGAGCGTGCCGTCGCCGCCGCCGAGGTCGCCCGGCGCGGGCCGCCAGCGCGCGACGAGGCGGCCGTCGGGCGAGCAGCCCACGACGCGCCCGGCGCCCGCGATGGGGCAGCGCTCCGAGCGCCTCGCGGCGACGTCGAAGACCTCGAGGCGGTCGTTGTCGCCGCTCACCGCGAGCACGCGCTCGGGGTCGGTGGTCACGTAGAAGGTCCAGCCCCCGTCGATCGCGCCGAGGCGGGTGACGGCGCCGTCGTCGAGCGAGAGGCGGTCGATCGCCATCGTCGCCCCGAAGCGCCCCACGGTGAAGATCGCGCTGCGCCCGTCGTTCGCCACCGTGAGAAAGCAGGGCGTGCCCGCGGCGCGGCCGCGCGTCGACCCGTCGACGAAGGCGCTCGCGAGGCTCATCGCGCGGAGGGCGTCGAAGGGGCGCGCGCGAGGTCGAGCGGCGCCGGCCGGCGGCGCTTCGTGAAGCGGTCGAGCGCGAGGTAGATCACGGGCGTGGTGAAGAGCGTGAGGGCCTGCGAGACGAGCAGCCCCCCCACGATGGAGACGCCGAGCGGGCGGCGCAGCTCGGAGCCCGTGCCGTGTCCGAGCGCGAGGGGCACGGCGCCGAGCAGGGCGGCGAGCGTGGTCATCATGATGGGCCTGAAGCGCAGCGCGCAGGCCTGGCGGATCGCCTCGCGCGGAGAGAGCCCCTGGTCGCGCTCGGCCTCGATGGCGAAGTCGATCATCATGATCGCGTTCTTCTTCACGATCCCGATGAGAAGAATGATCCCGATGAGCGCGATCACGCTGAACTCGGTGCCCGTGAGGAGCAGCGCCGCGAGCGCCCCGACGCCCGCCGACGGCAGCGTCGAGAGGATCGTCACCGGGTGCACCAGGCTCTCGTAGAGCATGCCCAGCACGAGGTAGACGGCGATGAGCGCGGCGGCGAGGAGGGCGGGCTGCGTCGAGAGCGACGCTTGAAACGCCTGCGCGGTGCCGCGGAAGCTCGCGCGCACGCCCGCGGGCATGCCGATGCGGCGCTCGGCGTCGTGGATCGCGTCGACGGCCTGCCCGAGCGAGGCGCCGGGCGCGAGGTTGAACGACAGCGTGATGGCGGGGAACTGCCCCTGGTGGTTGACCGACAGCGGCAGCGAGCCGGGCGCGGCGCGCGCGATGGCGCGCAGCGGCACGAGGCTTCCCGCGGCGCCGCGCACCCAGACGTGGTCGAGCGCGTCGGGCCCGCGCGCCATCGAGGGCGACGCCTCGAGGATCACGCGGTAGTGGTTGAGCTCGGTGTGGGTGATGGCGACCTGGCGCTGCGAGAACGCGTCGGCGAGCGCGTCGTCGACGGCCTGGGCGCTCACGCCGAGGCGCGCGGCGGTGTCTCGGTCGATGGTCACGTCGAGCGAGAGGCCGGCGTTCTGCTGGTCGGTCGCCACGTCGCGGAGCTGCGGCAGCGGACGCAGCGCCGCCAGCAGCCGCGGCGCCCACTCGCGCAGCTCGCCGAGGTCGGCGTCTTCGAGCGTGTACTGGTACTGCGTGCGCGACGAGCGGCCGCCGACGCGGACGTCCTGCACGGCCTGGAGGAACACCGTGACCCCCTGCACGGGCGCGAGCTCGCGGCGCAGGCGCGCGATCACCCCGTCGACGGCCGTGGTGCGCGCGGGCCGCGGGCGCAGCTCGATGAACATCGACCCGGTGTTGCCGCCGCCGCCGGGTCCGCCGCCCACGAACGACACCGCGTGGCGCACGTCGGGGTCGCGCAGCGCCGCGCGCGTGGCCGCCTCGAGCCGCGCGCGCATCGCGGGGAACGACACGTCCTGCGGGGCCTCGACGAAGCCCATGAGCTGCCCGGTGTCCTGCTGGGGGAAGAGGCCCTTGGGCACCACCCACCCGAGGTACCCCGTGAGCGCCACGGCGCCCGCGGTGACGAGCAGCGTGAGGGCGCGGTGGTCGAGCACCCGGTCGAGCGCCGCGCGGTAGCCCCCGAGCAGCGCGTCGAAGCCCCGCTCCGAGAGGCGGTGGAGCGCGCCGCGGCGCTGCTCGCCCTCGGGCGCGAGCAGCCGCGCGCACATCGACGGCGTGACCGTGAGCGACACGACGGCCGAGAGCGCGATCGCCACGGCGAGCGTCACGGCGAACTCTCGAAAGAGCCTGCCCACGATGCCCCCCATGAGAAGAATGGGGATGAACACCGCCAGCAGCGACGCGGTGATCGACACGATCGTGAAGCCGATCTGCCGCGCGCCCTCGAGCGCCGCCTCGACGGGGCCGCGGCCGCGCTCGACGAGGCGCGAGACGTTCTCGGTCACCACGATGGCGTCGTCGACGACGAAGCCCGTCGAGATCGTGAGGGCCATGAGCGAGAGGTTGTTCAGGCTGTACCCGAGCAGGTACATGACCCCGAAGGTGCCCACGAGCGACAGGGGCACCGCGACGCTCGGGATGAGCGTCGCCCGCAGGCTCCGCAGGAAGGCGAAGACCACCAGCACCACCAGCGCCACGCTGATCACGAGCGTGGTCTCGACCTCGCGCACCGACGCGCGGATCGTGCCCGCGCGGTCGACGGCCACGTCGACGCGAATGGCCGGCGAGATCGACGCCGCGAGGCCCGGCAGCAGCGCCCGCACGCGGTCGATCACGTCGATGACGTTGGCGCCCGGCTCGCGGCGGATGATCAGCACCACGGCGCGCACGCCGTCGGCGTAGGCCGCCACGCGGTTGTTCTCGACGTCGTCGACGACCGAGGCCACGTCGCGGAGGCGCACCGGGGCGCCGCCGCGCCACGCGATCACCAGGGGCTCGAACGCGCGCGCCCCGAGGAGCTGGTCGTTCGGCTCGACGGCGCGCGCGAGCGACGGGCCCTGGAGCGCGCCGGTGGCCTGGTCGACGGTGGCGCGGGCGAGCGCGTCGCGCACGTCGGCGGTCGACAGGCCCATGCCCGCGAGCGCGTCGAGGTCGGCGCGCACGCGCACCGCGGGCTGCTGGCCGCCGCCGACGAACACCTGCCCGACGCCCTCGACGCGCGAGATGCGCTGCGCCAGCACGGTGTTGGCCTGGTCGAACACCTGCGCGAGCGGCACGGTCTCAGACGTGAGCGACACGATGAGGATGGGCGCGTCGGAGGGGTTGAAGTTGCGGAACGTCGGCCGGCTCGGCAGGCCCGGCGGGAGCTCTCCGAGCGCGGCGTTGATGGCCGCCTGCACGTCGCGCGCGGCGTCGCTGACGCCGCGGCTCAGGTCGAACTGGAGCGTGACGCTCGTCTGACCGAGCGAGCTCGACGAGGTCATCTCGTTGACGCCCGCGATGCGCCCGAGGCGCCGCTCGAGCGGCGTCGCCACCGCCGAGGCCATGGTCTCGGGCGCCCCCCCCGGCAGCGACGCGCTCACCGAGATCGTCGGGAACTCCACGCGCGGCAGCGGCGCCACCGGGAGCTGCGTGAACGCCGTCGCGCCCGCGAGCAGCACCGCGAGCGCCAGGAGCGCCGTGGCGATGGGCCGCCGCACGAAGGGCGCCGAGAGGTTCATTCGCCCTCCGTGGGGTCGGCCGCGCCGCCCCGCGCCGTCCACCGCGCGCGCAGCGCGACGAGGCGCGCGCGACCGCGCTCCATGTAGAGGTAGATCACGGGCGTGGTGAAGAGCGTGAGGAGCTGCGAGACGAGCAGCCCCCCCACGATGGAGACGCCGAGCGGGCGGCGCAGCTCGGAGCCCGTGCCGTGCCCGAGCGCGAGGGGCACGGCGCCGAGCAGGGCGGCGAGCGTGGTCATCATGATGGGCCTGAAGCGCAGCGTGCAGGCCTGGCGGATCGCCTCGCGCGGAGAGAGCCCCTGGTCGCGCTCGGCCTCGATGGCGAAGTCGATCATCATGATCGCGTTCTTCTTCACGATCCCGATGAGAAGAATGATCCCGATGAGCGCGATCACGCTGAACTCGGTGCCCGTGAGGAGCAGCGCCGCGAGCGCCCCGACGCCCGCCGACGGCAGCGTCGAGAGGATCGTCACCGGGTGCACCAGGCTCTCGTAGAGCACGCCGAGCACGATGTAGACGGCGATGAGGGCGGCGACGATGAGCGCGGGCTGCGTCGCGAGCGACGCTTGAAACGCCTGCGCCGCGCCCTGAAACTGCGCGCGCACGCTCGGGGGCAGCGCCGCGCGCCGCTCGGCCTCGCGCACGGCGTCGACGGCGCGGCCGAGCGAGGCGCCGGGCGCGAGGTTGAACGACAGCGTCGCGACGGGAAACTGCCCCTGGTGCGTGACCGCGAGGCGCGTAGGACGCTCGGCGAAGCGGCAGAAGGCCGAGAGCGGCACGAGGCCGCCGCCCTGCGCGCGCACGTAGAGCTCGCTGAGGGCGCGCGTGTCGCGCCGGTGCGCCGGGTCGAGCTCGAGGATCACCCGGTACTGGTTGAGCTGCGTGAAGATCAGCGACGCCTGCCGCTGGCCGAAGGCGTCGTAGAGCGTGTCGTCGATGGCCTGGGCGCTCACCCCGAGCCGCGCCGCCGCGTCGCGGTCGACGTCGACGGCGACGGCGAGCCCGGCGCGCTGCAGGTCGCTCGTCACGTCGCGGAGCTGCGGGAGTGATCGCAGCGCGGCGAGCATGCGCGGCGCCCACGCGGCGAGCTCGTCGGGGTCGGCGTCTTCGAGGGTGTACTGGTACTGCGTGCGGGCGGTGCGGGTCTCGACCTGAAGGTCCTGCACGGCCTGGAGGTAGACCGAGATGCCCTCGACGCCCGCGAGGGCGCGCTGGAGGCGCGCGATGACCTCGGCGGCGTCGGCGCGGTCGCCGTGGGGCTCGAGCGCGATCGAGAGGCGGCCCGTGTTGGTGGTGGGGTTGGTGCCGTCGGGGCCGATGAACGACACGACGCTCGCCACGGCCGGGTCGCGCCGCACGACCTCGGCCGCCGCCTGCTGGCGCTCGGCCATGCGCTCGAACGACACGTCGGGCGCGGCCTCGGTGACGCCCACCACGAGCCCGGTGTCCTGCTGGGGGAAGAAGCCCTTGGGGATCACCGCCACGAGCAGCGCCGTGAAGGCCACCGTGGCGACCGTCGTGAGGAGGGTCGCGCGCTGGTGGTCGAGCACCCAGCGCAGGGCGCGGTCGTACGCGGCGGCGGTGCGCTCCCAGGCGCGCTCGGTGGCGCGGTGCAGCCCGCGCTGCGGGTCCGCGGGCGCCTCGGGGCGGAGCAGGTGCGCGGCCATCATGGGCGTGAGCGTGAGCGAGACCAGCGCCGACACGCCGATGGCCGCCGCGAGCGTCACGGCGAACTCGCGGAAGAGCCTCCCGATGATGCCGCCCATGAAGAGCAGCGGGATGAGCACCGCCACGAGCGACACCGTGAGCGACACGATCGTGAAGCCGATCTGCTTCGCGCCCTTGAGGGCCGCTTCGAAGGGGGCGTCGCCCTCCTCGACGAAGCGGGCGATGTTCTCGGTGACCACGATGGCGTCGTCGACGACGAAGCCCGTCGAGATCGTGAGCGCCATGAGCGAGAGGTTGTTCAGGCTGTACCCGAGCGACCACATCACCGCGAAGGTGCCCACGAGCGACAGGGGCACGGCCACGCCGGGGATCACCGTGGCCCGCACGCTCCGCAGAAAGAGGTAGATCACCAGCACCACGAGCCCGATCGTGAGCACGAGGGTGAACTCCACGTCGTCGACCGACGCGCGGATGGTCTCGGTGCGGTCGCTCACGACGGCGACCTCGACGCCCTGCGGGAGCGCCGCGCGGAGCTGCGGGAGCAGGGCCTTGATGCGGTCGGCCACCTCGATGATGTTGGCGCCCGGCTGGCGCTGCACGCTGAGGATGATCGCGCGCCGCCCGCCGGCCCAGCCCGCGAGCTGCGCGTTCTCGACCCCGTCGACCACGTCGGCCACCTCGCGCAGTCGGATGGGCGCTCCGGCCCGGTACGCGAGCGCCACGGAGCGAAAGCCCGCGGCGTCGGTGAGCTGGTCGTTGGTCGTGAGGGTGTAGTTCTGCCGCGGCCCGTCGAGGTTGCCCGTGGGCTGGTGCACGTTGGCGGCGACGAGCGCGGCGCGCACCTCCTCGAGCGTGAGGTCGGCGCCCGCGAGGGCCTGCGGGTCGACCTGCACGCGCACGGCGGGCTTCTGCCGCCCGTTGAGCGTCACGAGGCCGACGCCCACGACCTGCGAGATCTTCTGCGCGAGGATCGAGTCGGCCTCGTCGTCGACGCGCCGGAGCGGGAGCACCGGCGACGACACCGCCAGCGTGAGGATGGGCACGTCGGCGGGGTTGCTCCTGCTGTACGTGGGCGGCGACGGGAGCGTGCGCGGCAGGAGCGTCGTGGCGGCGTTGATGGCGGCCTGCACGTCCTGCTCGGCGGCGCCGAGGGGGCGGTCGAGGCTGAACTGGAGCGTGATCTGCGACGTGCCGAAGCTGCTGAGCGAGGTCATCTGCGCCAGGCCCGGCATCTGCCCGAACTGTCGCTCGAGGGCCGTGGTGACCGACGAGGCCATCGTCTCGGCGCTCGCGCCCGGCAGCGACGTCGACACGACGATCGTCGGGTAGTCGACCTGCGGCAGCGGCGCGACGGGCAGCTCGCGAAAGGCCACCAGGCCCACGAGCATGAGGGCCACCATGAGCAGCGACGTGGCGACGGGCCTGCGAATGAACGGGTCCGAGATGCTCACCGCGACGTCCCCCGCCCGCGCGCCTGCACGCGGGCCCCGGCGCGCAGTCGGCTCTGCCCCTCGACCACGACCGACTCGCCCTCGGCGAGCCCTCCCGTCACGAGCGCGAGCTCGGCCTCGACGCGGTCGACCTGCACGGGCCGCGCGGCGACGCGCTGGTCGGCGCCAACGACGTACGCGAACGCCCCCTGCGGCCCGCGCTGCACGGCCGCCGCGGGCACCACGAGCGCGCCGCGTCGCGTCTCGACCAGCAGCCGCGCCTTCACGAACTGCTCGGGCCAGAGCCTCCGATCGGGGTTGGGCAGCACGGCCTTGAGCCGCACGGTGGCCGTCGACGCGTTGATCTGGTTGTCGATCACCGCGAGCTCGCCCACGCCCAGGCGCGTCTCGCCGTCGCGGCTGAAGACCTCGACCGGCAGCGCGCCCTGCGCCATGCGGGCGGCCACGCGCGGCAGGTCGTCTTCGGGCAGCGTGAAGATCACCGCGATGGGGTCGACCTGCGTGACCACGACGAGGCCCGCGGCGTCGCCCGCGCGCACGAGGTTGCCCGGGTCGACCTGGCGAAGCCCGGTGACGCCGTCGATGGGCGACGTGATGCGCGTGTACGCGAGGTTCAGCCGCGCGCTCGCGACCTGCGCCTCGTCGCCGCGCAGCGCGGCCTCGCTCGTCGCCACGGCGCCCAGGGCGGCGTCGAGGTCCTGCTGCGCGACGAAGCGCTGCGCCACGAGCTCGCGCGTGCGGGCGAGCGTGCGGCGGTTGACCTCGAGCTGCGCCCGGTCGCGCGCGGCCACGGCCTCGGCCTGACGGAGCTGGATCTCGAAGGGTCGCGGGTCGATGCGCGCGAGCAGGTCGCCGCGATGCACCGCCTGGCCCTCGCGGAAGGCCACCGCGTCGAGCCGCCCCTCGACCTGCGCGCGCACCGTGACCGTGTACCAGGCCGTCGCCGTGCCCAGGCCTTCGAGGTAGAGCGGCACGTCGCGGCGCTCGACGCGGGCCACCTGCACCGGCACCGCGCGCTCCTGCGGCGACGGCGCCCGACCCGCGCGCGACTGCGCCGAGACCCGATGACGCAGCGCCCACGCCACGACGGCCACCGCCGCGAGCGCGACGAGCCACCACCACCAACGCCCTGACTTCATCGGCGCCCGCGACGCAACTCACGCGCCGCGCCAATCACGCGAGGGCGCGGGCGCGCGCGCGATCGCCGTGTGTCCAGTGGGAACATGCGTGGCTCAATGCCACGAATCCATCGCGCGCGCGACGGTCGTCGTCGGGACCGTCGCATGCACGCTCCCCCGGTGAAAGGAAGGGATCGAAGCCATGATGTTCGTCGCGACGAGCGTGTTCGCATGGTCGGTGATCGGCCTCGGGGTCGGCTGCTTCGGGATGATGGCCGACCGTTACCAGGAGCGCTGGGGCCTCCTCGTCAACGTGGTGATCGGCTTCGTCGGCGGGGTGCTCGGCGGCCTCGTGGGGCGCCCCCTCGGCGTCTACGAGAGCTTCGCGTCGTGGGGTTCGCTGGCGACGGCGGCGGTCGGGGCGATCGTGCTGGTGGGCGTCTACCAGCTCGCCGACCGGGTGTGGCACCAGCGGGTGCACCCGACGCCGCCCGCGCCGAAGGGCTGGCCCGTGGCGCTCCACCGCCACGGCGAGGTGACCTGAACGAAGCAACCCTGCGGATCAGGGCGCGGCGGTGATCTCTTCGAGCCGCCCGCCGCCGCGGTCGAGAAAGAGCTGGGCCGCGGCGACGCCGCTGCCGTCGCCCTGCATCCGCACCTGCACCTGATAGCGCCCCTCGCGGGCGGCGCAGACCTCGACGGACTCGGTGCGACCGCGCTCCTGGTCGTGCACGGCAGGGTCGACGCCGGGGCCGAGCACCTGCACCGACAGGTTCGTCACGCTCGGCGTGCCCACGACCGAGAGCCGCGAGCACCCGAGCGGCAGCGGCAGCGCGAACGCTCGCATCGCCGTGTCGACGCGGAGCTGCTCGGGCTCGCCGGGCTGCGGCGGCGCGGGGTTGGGCGGCGCCGCCCCGCGGTCTCCGAGCACGCGCACACCCGAGGGGCCAGGGTGAGGCGCGACGCCACCGCTGGCGGGCGCGGCGCGATGAGAGACCCGCTCGTCGCCGGGCACGGCGGAGACCTCGGCCTGCGCCTCGCGGCGGTCGCGCGCGTCGCGACGAACCGGTGAGACCTCACGCGCGCGCGGCGCCTCCGAGGGCTG
>JBDHVF010000297.1:0-8878 GCA_039809605.1 Polyangiales bacterium
GATCGGAGCCTCGTCGGCAGCGGGCGCGGGCGCGGGCACGGGCGCCGACGCGGGCGTGACGGGGATGGCGCCGGTCATCACCACGCCCTCGCTGCCGCTGCTGCCGTGGCGACCGCGGCGGCTGCGCGAGGTGGTGGGCGTCGGGTCGAGGGCGGGCAGCGGGGCCTGCACGACGGCGGGCTGCGCGGGCTGCGACGGAGCGACCACGACCGGCGTCGCGCCCTGCGAGGGCGGAGGGGTGACGGCGACGGGGCCGCCGCCCGTGCGGTTGCCCGAGGTCTCTTGCGAGGCGGTGCCCGTGACGTCGATGAAGCCCGCGGAGGTGGCGACGCCCCACGACATGCGGAGCGAGAGGCGGTTGCCCGAGATGGCGCCCGACCCGCTGCGCAGCGTGAGGTTCATGCGGAGGTTGCGCACCGGGTCGGTCATGGTGCAGCGCTGACCCGAGAGCAGCGACACCGACGACTCGCCCGAGAGGTTGCCCTCGAGCACGCAGCGCTCGCCGCGCTCGTTGGTGACGTGGATGGCGAGGTCGCCGCGAGAGCCCGCGCGCACCTCGGCGCGCTCGTGCGTGACGCGAGACTCGGTCGTCGAGATCGGTGAGGTGACCGTCACCGTGGTGTTGGAGGTGACCGAGAAGGTCCCCGCGAAGGCCCCGGGGCCACGGTGCTGCGCAGCGGCAGGCGCCGCGAGCAGGAGCAGTGCGCCGGCGACGGAGCCGGTGGTGAGCCGCGCGCGCGTGATCATCCCTCGGATGGTGCCCTCGGTTCGCGCCGAGATCAAACCCCGATTTCCTGCCATGGAGCCTCTCTTCCCTCGATGATGCGACGCGGCATCCGAGACCGCGTCGGTCCAACGTGGTGCTTGTACGGTTGACGCGCTAGGGAACTTCGATCGATCCGCGGTCTGCGCGTTGCACCCTCGCGGCCGATGCCCCTGGACACTCCCCCCTTTCGTGTCGTGTCGCGATGACCCTCACCCCCGCTCGCAAGGTCCGCACGCTGGTGGTCGACGACGACGTCGACCTCGCGGCGTTCGTCGTCGAACTCCTCGGCAGCCGCGGTCACGACGCGACCGCGGTCCACGACGCCCGCGCGGCGATGGAGGCGATCGAGCGCGCCCCGCCCGACCTGCTGGTGACCGACGTGTGCATGGAGGGCATCGACGGACTTCAGCTCATCGAGTGGGCGCGCCGCCACGACCCGCGCATCGCGGTGATCGCGGTGACGGCCTTCGGCAACGTCGAGACGGCCGTGCGCGCGGTGAGGGTGGGCGCCTACGAGTTCGTGACCAAGCCCTTCGAGCCCCAGGCCCTGCGCCTCGCGGTCGAGCGCACGCTCGAGCACGCGGCCCTGCGCGACGAGGTCTCGCGCCTGCGCACCGAGCTCGGCGAGCGCCTCGGCGTCGCGGGCGTCGTGGGCCGGAGCCGCGCCCTCGCCGAGATCGTCGACCTGGTGCGCCGCGTGGCCGACAGCACGGCCACGGTGCTCGTCACGGGGCCGAGCGGCACGGGCAAGGAGCTCGTCGCGCGCGCGCTCCACAGCGAGGGGCGCCGCCGCGCGAGGCGCTTCGTGGCGGTCAACTGCGCGGCGATCCCCGACACGCTGCTCGAGAGCGAGCTCTTCGGCTACCGCCGCGGGGCCTTCACCGACGCGCGCGCCGACCGCCAGGGGCTCTTTCAAGAGGCCGACGGGGGCACGCTCTTCCTCGACGAGATCGGCGACCTGCCCATGACCCTCCAGGCCAAGATCCTGCGGGTGCTCCAGGAGCGCGAGGTGCGCCCGCTCGGCGCTTCGAAGCCCGAGGCCGTCGACGTGCGCGTGGTGGCGGCCACGCACCACGACCTTCGAAAGGCCGTGAAAGAAGGGCGATTCCGTGAAGACCTCTTCTACCGCCTCGCGGTGATCGAGGTGGGGGTGCCGCCGCTGCGAGACCGCCCCGAGGACCTGCACCCGCTGGCCGAGCACTTTCTCCGCAAGTTCAACGAGCGCGCGGGGCGCGCCATCAAGGGCTTCTCGGGCGCGGCGCTCAAGCGCATGGAGGCGTACGCGTGGCCCGGCAACGTGCGCGAGCTCGAGAACGCCGTCGAGCGCGCCGTGGCCCTCGCGCGCGACGAGTGGATCACCCCCGACGACCTGCCGGGCACGCTCCAGCACGCGGCCGCGCCCGACTTTCTCACCGCCGCGGCCGAGCGCGAGATGACCCTCGACGACCTCACCATGGCGTACGTGCGCCGCGTGCTCGAGCGCAACGGCGGAAACAAGAAGCGCACGGCCCGCATCCTCGGCATCGACCGCAGGACCATCCAGCGCTGGCTCGGGGAGCCCGCGGCCGAGGGCGACGAGGGGGCGTGATCGGCCCCCGCCTCACCGTGCGGCACGCGACCGCACGGTGAGGCACAGGGGTGGTGAGGGGAGGGGAGGGGGCGGTCAGCTCACGGGTTGGTGTACGCCGCGCCGCACGAGCCGATGGTCTCGTCGATGAAGCACGTCGTGCTGCCGCGCAGGGTCGAGCTGCCCTCGTGGTGCCAGTACCACCGGTTGCGCAGCGGCGAGAACGTGAACGAGCACATGTCGCTCAGGCCCGAGAACGACGCCGACGAGGGGAAGCTCGCGAGCGTCGAGATGGTGCCCGCGGGCACGGCCATGCGCGCGATGGTGTTCGTGTTCTGCACGTAGTCGACGTAGAGCGTTCCGCCGAAGAACTCGGCGGTGCCCCAGAACGCCCAGTTCTCGCAGACCGTGTGCGCGGGCACGCCGATCGCGCCCATGTCGACCACGCTGCCCGAGGGCAGCGCGATGTCGTACGCGCGCGAGCCGTTGAGGATGACCAGGCGGTCCCAGCCCGAGAAGAGGCCCGAGCCCGAGCCCACGGAGATGGGCGTCGAGAGGGTCACGCTGCGGCCCGTGAGGCCGCCCGTGTTGCCGTCGATCTCGAGCAGCGCCGTGACGGTGCCGCCGCCGTACGGCAGCACGCCCGCGGCGCCCGCGAGGGCGTAGACGGAGCCCGTCTTGAGGTTCTGCACGAGGCCGTCGAACTGCGCGGGCGAGGTGAGGCGCGTGCCGTTGCCGAGGTCGACCGCGTTGAAGCGGCCCGTCGCCGTGTCGCCCGTGTAGAAGGCGCCCGTGCTCGACACGGCGATGCCGCCGCGGTCGTCGCCCGTGACCGCCACGTGGTCGGTCGAGACGCAGCTCGAGTTCGAGAGCGTCGAGAGGCGGAAGGTGTCGCTCGGCGAGCTCCACGTCGCGTTGCAGAACCCGATGGTCTCGTCGCCCGAGCGGAACTGCGAGTTGCCCTCGTGGTGGAAGTACCAGCGGTTCCTCCAGGGCTGCACCGTGAACGAGCACATGTCGCTCAGGCTCGTGAAGGTCGCGAGCGTCGAGACGGTGCCCGTCGGCACGCTCATGCGCGAGATGGTGCGGTACGGGTAGGGCCCGCTCGACACGTAGTCGATGTAGAGCGTGCCCCCGAAGAACTCGAGGGTGCCCCAGTACGCCCAGCTCTCGCAGCCCGAGTGCGACGGGTTGGGCGTCGCGCCGAGGTCGAGCACGCGGCCCGAGGGCAGCGCGATGTGAACGAACCTCGTGCCCGTGTGCACGCCGAGGCGGTCGTAGCCCGAGAAGAGGCCCGTGCCGTAGCTCATGGCGACGGGCGACGAGAGCGCGATGACGCTCGAGGTGAGGGCGCCCGTGGCCCCGTCGATCTCGATGAGGTGCGTCGCGGTGCCGCCGCCGTAGCCGATCGGCGCCGCGGCGCTCGAGCCGAAGACGTAGACCTTGCCCGTGCGCAGGTTGCTCACCATCGCGTCGTACTGGCGGCCGACGTTGGTGCCGCCCGAGAGGTTGGTGAGCGAGAAGCGGCCCGTCGCCGAGTCGCCCGTGTAGAACACGTTGGTGTTCGAGACGGCGATGCCGCCGCGGTCGTCGCCCGTGACGGTGTTGTGCTCGATCGCCGAGCAGCCCGATGCCGTGAGCGAGTCGATGCGGAACGACAGGCCCGTCACCGCCTCGCGGCACGCGCCGCCCGCGCAGACCTGCGTCGGGCCGCAGCGCACGCCGCACCCGCCGCAGTTGTTCACGTCGCCCGCGGTCGAGATGCACGCGCCGCCGCAGAACGCGGTGCCCGCGGGGCACGCGCACGAGCCGCCCGCGCAGGTGCGGCCGCCGGTGCAGACCGTGCCGCACGCGCCGCAGTTCTGCGCGTCGGTCGCCGTGGCGGTGCAGCGGCCCGCGCAGAGCGTCGTGCCGCTCGGGCACGCGCCGACGGTGACCGCGAGGTTGAACGGCCCGCCGCCGCCGCAGCTGTCGACCACGAGGGTGTGCAGCGCCGCGCCCGCGGGGAGCGTGGTGGCGATGCTGGTGTTGGCGCCGCACGAGGCCGCGCCGACGCACGACGCGACCGCGCCGCGGTTGGCGCTGCGCTGGTCGAGCGTGGCGTTCGTCTGGCCGTTGCTGGTCACCGTGGCGGCGAGCGGTCCGCCCGCGAAGGTCGGGCAGGTGACCGCCCAGTAGGTGATCTCGGGGCCCGTCGAGCAGCACGCGCTCGTGAGCCCGTTGGCGCCCGTGAGCGTGTTCGACGTCGTGGTGCTGTCACCCGCGTTCGCGCCGAAGCGCAGGCCCGGGTTCGACGCCGGCAGGTGCTGGAAGTGGATCGTCGCCTCGCCCGCGCTGCAGCCCGAGAGCACCAGGAGGTAGGTGCCCGCGGGCAGGTAGGCCGCGATCTGCGACTGCAGGCCGATCGAGCAGCCGAGGTTCATCGCCCCGTCGTCGTTGCAGGCCGCGCCGCCGGCCATCCCCGCGTCGGTGACGTTCGCGCCGGTCGAGGTCTGCAGGAAGAGCGAGGTGTCCCACGAGGTGCCGATGGTGTCGGCGTACACGATCTCGGGGCGCGCGAGCGTGAAGCGGTAGAACACGTCGTGGCCGCCCGTGCACCGGCAGGGGCCGGTGGTGTTGTTGGCCGCGCTCATGGTGTTCACGAGCAGGCTCGCCGTCGGCGACGACATGTCGATCGTGATGGCGCCCGCGGCCGTGTCGTTCGAGGGCGGACCCGCCACGCAGGCGCCCGCGGTGCACGACGTGGTCGACGAGCACATGTTGCCGCAGCGCCCGCAGTTGGCGCCGTTGGTGCGGATGTCGACGCAGGTGCCCGCGCAGAGCGTCAGGCCCGGCGGGCAGTTGCACGCGCCCGACTGGCACGTCTGGCCCGAGGGGCAGGCCCTGCCGCACGCGCCGCAGTTGCCGTTGTCGGCGCGCGTGTCGACGCAGGTGCCGCCGCAGAACGTCTGGCCCGCGGGGCAGTTGCACACGCCGGCCTGGCAGGTGCGGCCGCCGGTGCAGGTCGTGCCGCAGCCGCCGCAGTTGCCGTTGTCGGTGCGGGCGTCGACGCAGCTCGTGCCGCAGCGGGTGAGCCCCGACGGGCAGGTGCACACGCCGCCCGCGCAGGTCTGCGCCATGCCGCACGCCGACCCGCACGCGCCGCAGTTGGCGTTGCTGGTCATGGTGTTCACGCACGTGCCGCCGCAGCTGGTCTGGCCCGCGGGGCACTCGCAGCGGCCCGCGGTGCACACCAGGCCCGCCCCGCAGGCGTTGCCGCAGGTGCCGCAGTTCGACGTGTCGCTGGCGGTGTCGACGCACGCGCTGCCGCAGAACGTCTGGCCCGCCGCGCACTCGCAGCGGCCCGCGCGGCAGGTCTGCCCCGTGCCGCACGCGTTGCCGCAGGCGCCGCAGTTCATGTTGTTCGACTGCGTGTCGATGCACGTCGCCGACGCGCCCATGCCGCAGAGCTGCTGGCCCATCGGGCAGGCGCAGCGGCCCATCGAGCAGGTCGACCCGCCGACGCACGCGTTGCCGCAGTCGCCGCAGTTCATGTTGTCGGTCTGCCCGTCGACGCAGCGGCCCATGCACGAGAGCTGGCCCATCGCGCAGCCGCAGCGGCCCGCCGTGCAGACCAGGCCCATGTCACACGCCGTGCCGCAGGCGCCGCAGTTCATGGCGTCGGTCTGCGTGTCGGTGCACACGGCCGAAGCGCCCGCGCCGCAGCGGGTGCGGGGCGCCGCGCAGTCGGGCACGCACGCGCCCGCCATGCAGCTCTGGCCCGTCGGGCAGGCCATGCCGCAGGCGCCGCAGTTCATGTTGCTCGACTGCGTGTCGACGCAGGTCGCCGACGCGCCCGTGCCGCAGCGGGTCTGGCCCATCGGGCACGTGCAGGTGCCCATCACGCACATCGAGCCGCCCGCGCAGGTCGTCCCGCACGCGCCGCAGTTGGCCATGTCGGTCATCGGGTCGACGCACATGCCGAGGCACTCGATCTGACCCATGAGACAGCGGGAGACGTCCGCCGGCACGTCGGGCGGCGCGTCGCCGGGCACGTCGTCGGGCGCGTCCGCGGGCGCGTCCGCGGGCGCGTCCACGGGAACGTCCTCGGGCGCGTCGCCGGGCACGTCGTCGGGCTGCTCCGAGACGACGTCGCCGGGCTGATCCGGCGCGACGTCACCGGGCACGTCGGGCGAGGGCTCGTCCGCGGGGGTGTCGGTCGCCGCGTCGCCGGGTTGATCCGGCGCGACGTCGCCGGGCACGTCGGACGACGGTCCCGGCCCCGACGGGGGGTTGTCGCTGCACGCTGCCACCAGCGCCACCGACGCCACCCAGGGCATCAGTCTCCACAGTGAAGTCTTCATCGAAAGCGCTCTCCTCTTTCCGCTGTGGGGCCTCGCGGCGCTTCGCGAGTCGAGGCGCGCGCCCCCACTGACGGCGCTGCTCCCCCAGACCTCGCTGTCGGCATCGTCTGGCCCGGACTCCGAGTCCGCACCTTACCCGCTTTCCGCGTCCGAGTGACACGCAGAGTGCAGAGGATCAGGGCTTTTCTAGCGGTGCTTCAGGGGGCGAGGCGAACCGCGCGCGAGGCCGCGGCCGAGGGCAGCTTGACCCACGCGGACCTCGCGTCGTCGGGCCACCACCCGGCCTCCGCGGCGTCGAGGTCGGCCCGCGAGGCGCGGAGGGCGACGGGCTGCCCGTCGACCGTGACCGCGCGGAACGGCGCGTCGGCGCGCACGCGGAGGTACCAGGCAGTGTCGAGGGCGGGCACCGTGACGGTGGCCGCGGCGCCGTCGAGCGAGGCCGCGATCGCCGCGGGCGAGGGGCCCTCGTGGAGCACGAAGCGCGTGGCGCTCGCCGCGGGGTACACGAGCACCGTGAGGGCGCGCGCCGACGCCGCCGTGCCCAGGCCGTTCGCGTCGTTCTCGACGCGCAGCGGGATGATCGCGCCCGCGCGGACGTAGAGCGGCACGCGCGCCCGGTCGGAGGTGTCGACGCCCGTGAGCGTGCGCCCCCCACGGATCGCGTCGGCGCGCGGCGACCACCAGTCGTACCAGTCGCCCTCGGGCAGGGCCACGTCGCGGCGCCCGCTCTCGTCGAGCACGGGCGCGACGAGCAGCGCGTCGCCGAGGGTGAAGCGGTAGTCGCCGGGCCACGAGGCCATGGGGCCCTGCGGGCGGAGGATGGGGGCGCCGCCGGCCCACGCCTCCTCGGCGAGGGCGTACCAGAAGGGCACGAGCGCGTGGTGGAGCGTGGCCCAGTAGCGGTAGATGCGCGCGGTCTCGTCGGGGCGCACGGGCACGGTCCACGGGGCGAAGTTCGCGCGGCCGTGCAGCTCCATGAAGGGCGAGAGGGCGCCCACGGCGATCCACCGGAGGAAGGTGTCGTGGTCGTAGGGCACCACGCGCGTGAGGTCGCGGTCGTCGCGGTCGAGGTAGCCGCCCACGTCGCTGCCGACCACGGGGTAGCCCGCGGCGGCCGAGCGGAAGATGTGGTCGAGCGCGTCGACGAGCCCCACGCGGTCGCGGCGGTTGTCGCCCACCCACGCCACGGGCGCGTGCTCGCGGCGCGCGAAGAAGCGCCCGGCGAACTGGTACGACTCGTCCCAGGGGCGCACCATGGTGGCGAAGTCGTCGCCGCGTCGCCGGCGGCCGTACGCGAGAAAGTCCCTGTAGTACGCCTCGGAGTAGCGCTGGTGGGCCACCTCGCCCGCGGCCGTGCGCACGGTGGCCGTCGTCACGTAGCTGTCGCCGAAATCGAGCTTCCACCCGTCGACGCCCGCGGCGAGCACGGTCTCCTGCTGCCGGTGCCACCACTCGCGCGCGCGGGGGTTGAAGAAGTCGACCGACGCGCCGCGGCCCTTCCACCACGTGTAGCGCGCGCCCTCGTCGACGAAGAAGCCGCACGCGAGGCCCTCGGCGAGGTTGGGCGACGGACCGACGTACGTGTCGCCGCCCTGCTCGACGTCGAACGAGTACTCGTTCACGAGCTGCGTCACCCACAGCACCACGCGCACGCCGCGGTCGTGCATGTCGCCCACGAGCCGAGGGAACTCGGGGTACCGCGACGGGTTGGGGACCATGGTGTTGTAGTGCGTCTCCCACGGGCTATCGAGCACCACGACCCCCACGGGGATGTCGCGCTCGCGGAAGCCGTCGACGAAGGCGTACGTGTCGCGCGCGTCGGAGATGTCCTTCGAGATCCACGGCTCGAAGGCCCACCGCGGCGTGTGGGGGCGCGGCTCGGGCGGGTCGTCGCCGCCGCCGTCGAACGCGCACCCCGCGTCGGCCGCGGGCGTGACGTCGACGGCCGCGTCGCGGGGCGCGGACTCCTCGACGCAGGCGGTGGCGAGGGCGAAGCAGAGGGCGAGGCGTCGCATCGCGGCGACGATACAACGCGCGGCCCGTCGCGCGCCGCGTCGTCGTGGTAGTGTCGGCCCCCTCCCAACGGCTCCACGGAGGTCACCGTCGATGTCTGCACGCCCGCTCGCGTGGCTCGCAACGATCGCCGCGCTCTGCGCATGCTCTTCGAATCCCGCGTCGCCCGCGCCCGACGCCGCGACGCCC
>JBDHVF010000298.1:0-8876 GCA_039809605.1 Polyangiales bacterium
GCTGCGCGTGCACGTGCTCCCGCCGGGCGCGCCCGCGTGCGCGGCCTCCACCGACGCGGTCACGGGGCGGCTCGCGCCGGGCGCCACGGTCCGCGGCGCGACGGGCACACCGCTCGCGCAGGCGAGCGTCGGCCTCCCGATGACGGCCACCGCGGTGACGCCCGTCGACGTCTCGCTGCGGTGCGCGGCCGACCAGGTGCCCGACGGGTACGTCGCCATCGGGCCCGCGGTGCGCTTCGACCCGCAGCTCACGCGCGTGCCCCGCGAGATCCCCTTCACGCTGCCCATCAACGCCGCGATGGTGCCGCCGGGCTACGAGCTCCAGGTCGAGCTCTCGTACACGTCGCCGAAGGTTCGCACCGCCCGCGTCGTGCCCGCGGCCGACGTGCACTTCACCGCCGACGGCAGGGCGCTGAGCTTTCGCGCGCCCGCGCTCGGCACCTGGCAGGCCGTCGTGCGGCGCGGCCTCGGCGCGACGCGCTCGACGCGCCACTTCACCTACCACGGCATCGTCGGCGTCTCGATGGGCTCCGCGGGCGCGGCCATGATCGGCACGCACAACCTCGACCGCTTCGACTTCGTCGCGCCCCTCGGCGGCCCCGTCGACTGGAACTACCTCAGCCACTACGTCAGCACGTACCACACGGGGGGCTTCTGCACGGCGGCCGAGCGCGCGCGCGACCCCGACGGGTGCGCGAGGGGCTCGTCGGTCGACCGCACGCCGCCGCTCTCGGGCGACATCTACGAGTTCCGCCAGCACTTCGAAGACTGGTACACGCCCGACGGCATGGAGGGCCCGGGCGGCGCCTTCGACCGGCACTCGTACCTCCAGTTCTTCAGGGACTTCGCGCGCATGTTCGGCAACTCGGTGATGCCCGCTGGCGCCAGCGGCGTGCTGCCCAACGGCGTGCCCGAGACCGAGCTCATGCGCTCGGACAGCGAGCGCTGCGCGAGCCCCGTCACCGTGATGAACTACTACGACGCGCGCTACAACCCCGACGGCTCGCTCCCGGTGATCACCTTCTGCGACGGCCAGCACGTCGAGGGCCACGCGGGCCGCTGGGACGGCGGCCGCGGCAACTACCCCATCGAGGTCACCCTCGCCGTCGACGTGAACCGCAACGGCCGGCGCGACGCGGGCGAGCCCGTGCTCATGCAGTCCGCGGAGCCCTTCCGCGACGTGGGCACCGACGGCGTGCCCTCGGCGCAGGAGCCCGGCTACGACCCTGCCACCAACCCCGACCCCGCGGGCGACGACTACGACCGGCAGTTCAACCCCGCGGGCACCGAGGGCAACTACGTGCGCGACGAGGCCGAGCCCTACGACGACCTCGGCGTCGACGGCGTGCGCTGCCCGGCGGGCCGCACGTGCCCGTACGACGTCGGCGAGGGCAACGGCCGCTTCGACATGCTCCCCGGCGCGCGGCGCTTTCTCGACGTGAACCCGCGCGCCCACGTCATGGCCGCGACGCCCGCCCAGCTCCAGCGCACCGAGTTCTGGATCGACGGCGGCATCCGCGACCTCTTTCTGCTCGGGCTCGTCTCGAACCACTTCGCCGGCGCGCTCGCGCAGCGCGGCCTCGACGTGCACTACTTCAACAACTTCGCCTCCCTCGACGCCGAGCGCGTCGCCGAGGACGACTGGGCCGCGGTCAACACCGACTGGGCCCGCCTGCCCGCGCACGTGATGCTCCGCTACGGCTCGCCCGACGCGACGCTGCAGGAGCTCGTCAACGGCGACGGCGGCCACGTCGGCACCGCGGCGCAGGCCGCCAACCGCTTCTTCGCAGCGTTCTTCTGGATGGCCGCGCGCTGGCCCGGCGGCAACCGCGACCTCGCGACCTTCGAGTTCGGCCGCGACGACCGCGGGCACTGCGCCAACGGCTACGCGTGCACCTTCGACTTCCACTCCGAGCACGCCGACCGCACGGGGCCCGTGAGCGTGTACCTCCCGCCGGGCTACCACGACCCGGCCAACGCCAACGTGCGCTACCCCGTGGTGTTCGTGCTCCACGGCTACGGCATGGACCCGTCGAACCTGCTGCCCACGGGCTTCCTCGTGGGCAACTACATGGTCGCGCCGCAGTACGCGTCGTGGCAGCGCCCGCAGAAGTTCATCATGGTGTTCCCCGACGGGCGCTGCCGCGAGGGCGACGGCTGCGTGCGCGGCACCTTCTACACCGACTCGCCCGTGGGAAACGCGCGCATGGAGACGTACTTCCTCGACCTCTACGACTTCGTCGACCGCACCTACCGCGTCAAGCAGGCCGAGGACGTCGAGGTGACGCGATGAGGGCCGTCTGGATCACCCGCCCGGGGCCTCCCGGCGTGCTCGAGGTCCGCGAGACCCCGACGCCCGAGCCGGGCCCCGGCGAGCTGCGCGTGCGCGTCGAGCGCGCGGGCCTGAACTTCGCCGAGGTGAGCGCGCGCAAGGGCATGTACCCCGACGCGCCGCCCACGCCCTGCGTCGTCGGCTACGAGGCCGCGGGCGTGGTCGACAAGCTCGGCCCCGACGTCACCGGCCCCGAGGTGGGCGCGCGCGTCATGGCGCTCATCCGCTTCGGCGCGCACGCCGACCACGTGGTGATCCCCGCGAAGCAGGCGATGCGCATCCCCGACGCGATGAGCTTCGACGACGCGGCGGCCATCCCCGTGAACTACCTCACGGCGTACCACATCCTCTTTCGCGTCGCGCCGCTGCGGCCCGGCATGCGCGTGCTCGTGCACATGGCCGCGGGGGGCGTGGGCACGGCCGCGCTCCAGCTCTGCCGCACGGTGCCCGACGTGGTGACCTTCGGCACCGCGAGCGCTTCGAAGCACGACCACCTGCGCGCGATGGGATGCGCCCACCCCATCGACTACCGCGCCGTCGACTACGAGCGCGAGGTGATGCGCGTCACCGAGGGCCGCGGCGTCGACATCGTGCTCGACGCGCTCGGCGGAAACGACTTTCGCAAGGGCTACCGCTGCCTGCGCTCGGCGGGGCACCTGGTCTGCTACGGCTTCGCCAACGCGCAGGGGCCCGGCGGGCGCACGCCCGTCAAGCTCGTGCGCGCGCTCGTCTCGACGCCGATCTTTCACCCGCTCAAGCTCATGGGCGACAACCGCTCCGTCGGCGGCGTGAACCTCGGGCACCTGTGGCACGAGCAGGAGATGCTCCTCGACGAGCTCTCCGCCATCGTGAAGCTCTACGAGTCGGGCGCGGTGAAGCCCGTGATCGACGGCGTGTACGAGTTCGCGCGCGCGGCCGAGGCGCACGAGCGCCTGGAGCTCGGTCGCAACATCGGCAAGGTGCTGCTCAAGCCGTGAGCGCCCTCGCCCGTCGGGGCTACCTGGGCGTGCAGCCGTCGCAGGCCCCCGACGGGGTGTCGGTCGCCGCGCTCGCGCCGTGGGGCCCCGCCGAGCGCGCGGGCCTCGCCGTCGGCGACCGCGTGACGGCCATCGGGGGCGTCGCCGTGCGCGACGTGGCGGGCTTTCGCGAGCGCCTCGCGCCGCTGCGCGAGGGCGACGAGGTGGCGCTCACGGTCGCGCGCGAGGGCCGCGAGCGCCTGGTGGCGGTGCCGATCGAAGCGCGCCCCGTCGAGCGCTACGACGGCCTCGCGGTGCGCCTCGGCGAGGCGCGGAGGGGAATGGTTCGGCTGCGAACGATCGCGGTGTCTCCCGAGGGCGAGGGGCCGCGGCCCTGCGTGCTCTACGCGCAGGGCTACGCGTGCGCGAGCGTCGAGCGGCCCGAGGGGGCGCCCGCCCGCGACGCGCTGCGCGACCTCGTGGCGGCGCTCGCGCGCGCGGGCTACTGCGTGTGGCGCGTGGAGAAGCGCGGCGTGGGCGACAGCGAGGGTGCGCCCTGCGCCGACGCGAGCTTCGACGACGAGCACGACGACCTCGCCGCGGGCCTCGACGCGATGCTCGACGACCCGCGCACGGGCGACGCGTTCGTGCTCGGCCACAGCCTCGGCGCGCTGCACGCCCCGGCCCTCGCCGCGCGCGATCGCAGGGTGCGGGCGGTGGCCCTCTACGGCGCGGGGATGCACACGTGGGTCGAGTACCTCGCGGCCAACGCGCGGCGGCAGTGCGCGCTCGCGAACACGCCGCCGATCGAGACCGAGCGGCGCGTGCGGGCGGTGCAGCGCTTCTCGCACGAGGTGCTGCTCGAAGGGCGAGAGGTCGGCGAGGCCTTCGCGGCGCACCCCGAGCTCGACGCGTACCGGGCGTACCTGGGCGTCGACGCGCGCGGCCGCGTGCACGAGCGCTCGGCGGAGTACTGGCGCGGGGTGCAGCGCGCCGAGGTGGCGCGCCCGCTGGTCGAGTGCGGCGCGCCCGTGCTGGCGATGTGGGGCGGCGCCGACTGGCTCACCTCGCGCGACGAGCACGAGGCCCTCGCGCGCGCGGCGGGCGGGCGCTTCGTCGAGGTCGAGGGCGCCGACCACGGGTTCTTCGCGCACCCGACGCCCGAGGCGTCGTACGCCGCGGGGTGGGGCGGGCGCTTCAACCCCGCGGTGGCGTCGGCGCTCGTGCAGTGGCTCGGCGCGCTGCGACGCTGACGCCCCCGCGAGCATCGCAGGTGGTGCATGCGACGCGCGATGGTGTGGCTGCGCAGGGACCTGCGCGTGCGCGACAACACCGCCCTGCACGAGGCCGCGCGGCGGTCGGAGGGCGGCGTGGTCGCGCTCTGGGTGGCGTCGCCCGGCGCGTGGCGCGCCCACGACGACGCGCCCGCGAAGGTCGACTTCTGGCTGCGCAACCTGCGCCCGCTCTCGCGCGAGCTCGCGGCGTTGAACGTCCCGCTGCGGGTGGTGACGGCGAAGTCGATGGACGACGAGCCCGCGGCCGTCGTCGCCGAGGCGCGCGCGTGCGGCTGCGACGCGCTCTTGTGGAACCGCGAGTACGAGGTCGACGAGCGCCGCCGCGACGCGCGCGTCGAGGCGCTCTGCGCGCGCGAGCACGTCGCGACCTTCGCGTTCGACGACCGCGTCGCGGTGCCGCCGGGCGTGGTGCTCAACGGGTCGGGCGCGCCCTACACGGTGTTCACTGCGTTTCGCCGGCGGTGGCTCGCGGCGCTGCACGAGCGCGGCTGGGGGGCGCTCCCCGCGCCACCTCCGCAGCCCCGCGTCGACGTCGCGGCGAGCCCGGTGCCCGATCACGTCGAGGGCTTTCGATCGACGGTGCCCGCCTCGCTCTGGCCCGCGGGTGAAGACCACGCGCGGGAGCGCCTCGCGCGCTTCGTCAACGGCCCCGTCGCGCGCTACCACGTGCGCCGCGACCTGCCCGCGCTCGACGGCACCAGCGCGCTCTCGCCCTACCTCGCCGCGGGCGTGTTGTCGGTGCGGCAGTGCCTCGCGGCGGCCGCGGCGCGCAACGGAGGGCGCGTCGACGCGGGGGCGCGCGGCGTCACCACCTGGGTCACCGAGCTCGCGTGGAGGGACTTCTTTCAGCACGTGCTGGTGGCCTTCTCGCGCGTGAGCATGGGGCGGGCGTTCAAGCCCGAGACCGAGCGCGTGCGGTGGCGGCATGACCCCGACGGGCTCGCGCGCTGGTGCGAGGGGCGCACGGGCTACCCCCTCGTCGACGCGGCCATGCGCCAGCTCGCCGCGACGGGCTGGATGCACAACCGCCTGCGCATGGTGACGGCGATGTTCCTCACGAAGGACCTGCTCGTCGACTGGCGCGAGGGGGAGCGCTTCTTCATGCGCCACCTGATCGACGGAGACCTCGGCGCCAACAACGGGGGGTGGCAGTGGTCGGCCTCGACGGGCGCCGACGCGCAGCCGTACTTCAGGGTCTTCAACCCGTCGAGCCAGTCGCGGCGCTACGACCCCGACGGGGCGTTCATCCTGCGGTATGTGCCCGAGCTCACGGGCGCTCCCACGGCGGCCCTGCACGACCCCGCGCGCCTCTCGCCCGAGGTGCTCCGCCGCGCGGGCTACCCCTCGCGCGTCGTCGATCACTCGCTCGCGCGCGGGCGCGCCCTCGAGGCCTTCGCGGGGCTCGCGCGCGGCGCTTGACAACGCCGGGCGCGTGGCCCGCAATGCGCCGCCATGAAGTCTCACGACGAGCTCGCCGCGCGCCGCGAGGCGCGCACCCAGGGCCTCGCGGTGCGCCCCGACGTGCTCATCACGCGCTTCGCCGCGCGCGTCGCCGAGGTCGACCCCGACCGCGCGGTGCTGGTGCTCAAGGCCGCGTGCGAGATCCTCCTGCGGCGCATGCGCGAGCTGCAGCCCACGACGGCGCTGCGCATGACGGCGCTCGACATCGGGCGCGACGCGGGCGCCAAGTCGCGCGACGACCTCTCGACGCGCGTCGACGCCGAGCTCGAGATGCCCCTCACGCCCGAGATGGACTGGTGGAACCGCGCGCAGCTCGGCGCCGCGGTGTGCGTGCTCTCGCGCACGCTCGCGGGCGAGGCGCGCAAGCAGAAGCCCGTGATCGAGGTGATGTTCCAGCAGCCCGTGGCCCTGGTGCGCGACCCCGAGCGCCACCGGCCCGAGGTGCTGCGCCGCTGGGTCGAGCGCGCCCGCGAGCTCGCCGCCGCCGCGCAGAGCGAGCGCGCGCCCCTCTACGTCGTCGCGTGCGACCCGCCGGGCGACGTGGCCCAGCACCCGGTCTCGGTCGACGAGGTGCGCCTCACCCTCGACCTGCGCGGCCGCGTCGACGTGGTGCGCGACGAGCCGTAGCGCCTCACCGCGGAGACAGTTCGAAGCGCGCGGCCGCCCCCTCGACCGCGGCCTGGGCGTAGCTCATCGAGGTCATCCACGCGCGCAGCGACGGGTCGACGGGGGCGCACATGCGCGGCGGGTCCCAGCGCCACGGGGCGCCGTCGCGCGTGACCTCGCCGCGCGCGATGGCCCACGACGCCTCGCGCCGAGAGAGCGTCCGCGTCGCGCGCCGCAGCGCCAGCAGCGCGCCCTCGTCGCGCGGGTCGAGCGGGCGAAACCACGGGTGGTACATCCACGCGAGGTGGTAGTGCGCGGGCACCGCGAGCAGGGCCGCGAAGCCCATGCGCGTCGCGCCCGCGAGCGCCATGTCGATCACGGCGCGCGCGAGCCCGAGGCCGGGGCGCTCCTGGCCGGGCAGCGCGGGGGCGGCGCTCGCGTCGGGGTCTTCGATCGCCAGCCACTCGATCGACACGGCCTCGCTGCCCTCGGGGAGCGCCACCTCGCCGAGCCGGTCGACCTTCGCGCGCGACGCGACCACCTCGCCCACGCGCCGCGAGGGGTCGCCGTCGTACACCACGCACCGGTGCTCGTAGGGGTCGTCGAGATCGAGGCGCACGCCCACGCGCGTGAACCCGCGGCGCGCGAGCTGGTCGACGAGCCCGTGGGCGCGCATCACCGCGAGCAGCCCCTCGGCGCTGTAGATGCCGAGAAAGCGCGACGGGCCGCGCGCGCCGCGGTTCATGAGCGCGAGGTCGGCGTCGCCGAGCGCGAGCTCGTCGCCCGAGCGGGCGGTCACCCCGAGGCCGTTGGCGCGGTGGAGGCTCGCGGCGCGCGGGCCCCGCAGGGGGTAGCGCGCGAGGTACCACAGCGCGCTCACGGCCTCTTCGATGCGGTGGGGGATGGCGCCGGGCGCGTCCACCCGCATACGGGTAGCGGCGGCGCGCGGCGACGGCAAGGGGTGGCTACTCGCGGCGGATGGCCTGGTCGAGCAGCACGAGGCCCTCGGTGTTGGCGAACCACACGCGGTTGCGCGCGTCGACGGCGATGTCGTTGAACTCCTCGGTGGGCAAGCCCTCGGCGCGGCCGACGCGGGTGAAGCGCTGGCCGTCGTAGCGCCACACGCCGCGAGGGCCCGCGCCCCAGAGGTTGCCGGCGTTGTCGACGGCGAGGGCGGTGGCGCGCGGCACGGCGCTCGCGCCGTCGATGGCGAAGTTGAAGCGGTCCCCCGTCCAGGTGCCGAGGCCCTCGGGGGTGACGAAGAAGAGCCGGCTGTTGAGGGCCTTGACCACGTCGCTCACGAGGTCGCCGCGCACGCCCTCGGCCTCGCGGAAGCGCCGCACCTGGCCGTTGGGGCCGATGCGCACGGCGCCCTCGAGGCCCGCGAGCCACGCGTTGCCGTCGGCGTCGAAGTCGACCGCGGTGACGTCGCTCGGCGCGCGCGCGGAGCCGTTCTCGCCGCCCGTGGCGGGGACGTTCTCGTTGTACTGCACGGTGATGGGGCTGTCGGGGTCGAGCACCGCGACGCCGAGCTCGCGCGAGCCCTGCGCGGCGCCGCTCGGGGGCAGTGCGCGCACGCCCACCCAGAAGCGCCCGCGGGGGTCGGCCGCGAGGAACTTCGCGTCGATGATTCCCGGCCCGTACGTCTCGACGGGCCCCGCGAGCACGCGGCGCCACTGCGTGCCTTCGAGCCGGTAGCCGCGGATCACGTTCGAGTCGCCGACGCGCGCGACCGCGATGGCGGTGGTGCCGCGCGACCAGAACATGAGCGGCCGCACCTGCGGGTCTTCTTCGAGCTCGACGCGCGAGAAGGTGCGCCCGTCATAGCGCACGGCGCCGCCGTCTTCGCCGACGAGCCACACGTTGCCGCGGCCGTCGGTGGCGAGCGAGAGCGCGCGGCGCTGCATCGCGAGGTCGTGCGTGCGGTAGTCGACCGCGCTCACGCCCTCGCGGCTCGCGAGGCGCGACACGCCCAGGCCCGTGCGCACGGCGTAGACGTCGCGCCCGGCGACCTCGACGCGCACCGTGTCGCGAGGCACTCGCCCCGCGGGCGCGGCCACGAGCCCGAAGGTCGGCGCGTCGACCGTGGGGCCGTTCTGCGGCCGCTCGATCGGAAAGCCCGGCGGAGGGATCTCGCGCACGCGGATCGGCGGCTGCGCGACGGGCTGCGCGGGCGCCCCGGCGTCACCCCCGCTCGCGACCGCGGCGTCACCCGACGCGACCGCG
>JBDHVF010000299.1:0-8857 GCA_039809605.1 Polyangiales bacterium
CGTTGACCACGTACACGCGCGCGCCGTCGGGCGAGACGGCGATAGAGCCCGTGTGCCGCGCGACGGGCCCCGGCGCGCGCCCCGAGGGGAGGAGCGGCGCGTCGGCGGGGGGCTCGGACGAGCACGCGGCGAGGGCGACGGCGAACGCGAGGGCGGGGCGCATCTACGGGCTCCGTACCGTGAACCGGATCTCGGCCGCGAGCACGGCCGGGCGGTTGGCCGCGGAGATCTCGGGGACGCAGTCGCGGTCGCGGTCTTCGACCACGCCGCCGTCGGCGTCGAGGCCCGTCTCGCCCGTGAGCGCGCGCTCGCCCATCTGGAGCCCGCCGCGCGGCGACGAGCCCACCATGAACGCGCACTCCGAGGGCCAGTCGACCTCGCCGTCGTCGTCGCGGTCGTCCCAGCCGTTGAGCACCAGCTTGTCGAGGCGCGCGACGTGGCCCTCGACGGTGCGCGCGAAGGCCTCGCGGCCCGGCGCCGACGCGAGGAGCTTGTACACCTCGCGCAGCGCCGACTGGAGCCTCGCGAAGCGCGCGGGGGTGAACACCACGGGCGCGTCGGGCGCGGCGGTCGAGCGCCACGCGCGCAGGGTGGCGCTGTAGAAGACCGACTCCATGCGGCGGTAGACGCGCTCGGCGCGCGCCTGGTAGCGCGTGTCGCCCGTGGCGAGCGAGGCCTCGAGGAGCCCCCGCACCGCGGCGGCGTACGCGTCGAGGTCCCCATCGGGGCCCGCGGGCTGCGCGGTCGAGAGGTTCCAGCCAGAGAGCGCGCGGCCCTCGGCGTCGGTGAGGCGCGTGAGCAGGAGCTCGGCCTCGGCGTTGATGAGCGCCGTGAGCCGCTGCGCGACGGTGCCGCCGCCGGGCGCACCCCGCATCGAGGTGCCGTCGAGCGCGGTGCGGGTGACGGCCGTGTCGGGCGTGGAGTTGGAGTAGAGCGTGAGGTTGCTGCTGAGAGCCCTGCGCGCGACGCGCAGCGCGACGAGGGCGCTCGCGGCGCCCGTGGCGCTCGCGACCTCGCCGCGCGCGGGCGTCGCACCGGTGAAGGTCACCGCGTCGGCGAGGTAGCCCGTGGCCGGGTCGCGGTGCGCGCGGTCGAGCGCGAGGAGCGCGACCTTCATCACCGCGAGCGCGCGGTCGTGCAGGGTGTTCTCGCCGTCGGGCATGAGGTCGTCGGCGGCGAAGGGGTCGCCGTCGAAGTACGCGCGCGTGGGCTGCGAGCCGCCCACGTCGCGGTTGCCGCGGTCGGTGAGCGAGAAGACCTCGCCGTACGCGCCGAGCAGCGCCGCGAGGTCGTCGAGGCGGCTCGCGCCGTCGCCGATGCGGTAGCGCACGGGGCGCGGAAAGCCGTAGGCCGCGTCGGGCTCCTCGTCGTAGCGCACCTCGGCGGGGAACCACCGCAGGGGCGCGGCGTAGTCGTACGCGAGGGCGTCGCGGGTCGAGGCGAAGCCCGAGAGGGCCGCGCCATCCGTGGTCGTGAGCGCGGTGATCCACTGGTGGGCCTGCGCGTCGATGCCCTCGAGCATGAAGGCCGCTTGAAAGCCCTCGACGTCGATCGACCCGAGCCACGTGCCCGCGGCGCCCTCGCCGCCGCCCTGCACCGAGCCGCGCACGGTGTTGCCCTCGCGCCCCACGTTCGAGAGCTCGGCCTCGGGCACCGAGGTGATGGTGTGTCCCGCGCCGTCGTGCATGATCTGGAGGTAGTTGATCGCCCAGAGGGCGTACTTCCACGCGGCCCAGCCCGAGGCGCCGGGGGCGATGACGCGCTCGATGGCGAGGGGGTCGTTGCGGCTGGTGGTGAGGTGCAGCGTGCTGTAGCCGCACTCGTAGTCGCCGACGACCTGCGCCATGCCCGCGCTCGCGCCGTAGCCGCCGGTGAGCGAGCAGCCGCGCGTGGCGCCGCGCGACGGGGCGATGGTGGGGTCGAACGCGCGGAAGGGGTGCACCGTGGGCCAGAGCCCGCCGAAGCCGAGCACGTTGAGGGGGTTGTCGCTCGGGGCGGGCACCATGACGAAGCCCGTCGGGGCGGCGCCGGGGGCCGCGCGCACGCCCGCGTGGCTGGCGATGGCGTAGCGCTGCACGCGGTCGCGCAAGAGGGCCATGGCCGCGGCGCCCGTGACGCCGTCGGGGTTCACGAGGGGGGCGTGGGCGAGCGAGGTGCCCGCCGACGACTCCACGGCGAGGGCGTTCATCGCCATCTTCGAGTACTCGTACGACTCGATGGCCGACGCGTAGCCCGCGAGGTCTCGCACCGGCGCCCCCCCGTCGCGCGCGGGGTCGGCGTAGAGGTCGACGGGCAGGAGGAAGCGGTCGTAGCCCGCGAGGTCGCGGCCCATGGCCTGCGCGAGCGGCTCGCCCGACTGCTGCATCTCGACGGCGGCGCGCATCAGGTCGGCGGTCACCACGCGGTCGTCGCGGTCGCGGTCGGTCGCCACGACGAGCAGGGGGCGCGGGGGGGCAGGGGCGTCCATCGCGTCGGGCGCGTCGGCGACGTCGGAGGCGTCGTCGCGCGCGTCGGCGAGGTCGGTCGCGGCGTCGAGCGGGGGCGCGGAGCGCTCGCAGCCGGGCGCGAGGCAAAGCCCGATCGCCGCGGCGGCGAGGGCCTTGAGGGTCGGTGTCATCGCGCGCGAGGTTAGGGGAGCGGACCGCGCGAGGAAAGGCTACGCGGGCGAGGCGGTAGTCACCGGCCGCGCATCACGCGGAAGGCGTCTTTGAGCGCCTCGCGGGGGAAGCGCGTGAGCTGGTTGAACTCGCCGCCGTTGGCGAGCCACGAGCCGCCGTCGATGGTGACGCAGTCGCCGGTCTGAAAGCGCGCGAGGTCGCTGAGGAGGAAGGCGACGAGGGCCGAGAGCTCGTCGTGGTCGCCGAAGCGGCCCGCGGGCACGCGCTGCTTCGCCTCGGCCTCGGCCTCGGGCGTGGGCACGAGGGCCTTCCACGCGCCCTCGGTGGGAAAGGGCCCCGGCGCGACGGCGTTGAGGCGCACGTTGGCGTGCGCCCACTCGACCGCGAGCGAGCGGGTCATGGCGAGCACGCCGGCCTTCGCGCAGGCCGAGGGGAGCACGAACGCCGAGCCCGTCCACGCGTAGGGCGTGACGACGCTCACGACGGAGCCGCCCTGACCGCGGGCGAGCATGTGGCGCCCGACCTCGAGGGTGACGTGCACGGTGCCGTGGAGCACGGTGCGCACGACGGCGTCGAAGCCGTTGGGGGTGAGCTCCTCGGAGGCGCAGAGGAAGTTGCCCGCGGCGTTGTTCACGAGGCCGTCGATGGCGCCGTAGCGCGCGAGCACGTCGGCGACGGCGGCCTTCACCGCGGCGGCGTCGCGCACGTCGCACGGGCGCGCGAACGCGTCGCCGCCCTCGTCTCGAATGGACCGCGCGGCCTCTTCGAGCCGGTCGGCGTTGCGCGCCAGGAGCGCGACGCGCGCGCCGAGGCGCGAGCAGTACCTCGCCGTCGAGAGCCCGAGCCCGGTGCCTCCGCCGGTGACGAGCACCGTCCGACCCGCGAGCGTGTCGTTCGTGAACATACGCGTCCTCCTCGTGCGCGACGGCCGCGGAGCGCGACGTCGAGCGCCCTCAAGCCAGCACCTTCGCAGGGAAAATCAAGTGCTTTTTCGAGGTCGCCCGCGTGGAGCTCCAACGCGCGACGTCGCCGCGGCGCGGGGCGCGAGGCGCGCTCAGGGCGCGCGCGAAGCGCCGCGTGCAACCGCGCAAAACCACACGAATTCCAGTGGTTTTCGGCGACGCGCGGGGGCGCGTGTGGGCGCGCGCACGCAGTGGACCGAATGCGGCCGCGGGCGTCTCGTTCGCGCGTTGCGGCTAAAAAGAAGCGCATTGACGTGCAGAAACTCTCGCGTTGGCTCGCGGCGTGTGTATCGTTGGCGCCGGAAGTCGATCCATGGGGGATCGGACCTAGACGAGCAGAAGGTGTAACGAGTCATGGCGAAGGCAAAGGCTGCGGCCAAGAAGACGGGCAAGGGCGGCGCGAAGAAGCTGACGAAGTCGGCGCTGATCACCGCGATCGCCGAGCACCTCAACAACGAGGTCTCGAAGACGCAGGTGAAGGGGGTGCTCGAGGCGCTCGTCGACATCGGCGGCAAGGAGCTGCGCAAGAACGAGGTGTTCGTGCTTCCGGGCTTCGCGAAGTTCGTGGTGGCGAAGAAGGCCGGGCGCCCCGCGGGCCCGCGCAAGAACCCCTTCACGGGCGAGACGACCTTCCACGAGGCGAAGCCCGCCAGCAAGACCGTGCGCGCGCGGCCCATCAAGGCCCTCAAGGACGTCGTCGCCTGATCGCGACGCGTTCGCGCGCCATCGACACCCGGAGCCTCGGGACTTCGCACCTCCATGCGTCGTCCCCTCCGGGTGTCGGTCTTTCGAAGTGATAGAACACTCGGTCAGCACCGATGAACCTCACCCGTCGCGCCCTCGTCCTCACCGCCCTCGTCGCGGCCTCGTGCGGCCTCTTTCGCCCCCCTCCCCCGGTGATCACGCCGCGGGCGGCCACGGTCACCAGCGCCACCTCGGCGGGCCTGGGGCTGCGCGTCGAGCTCACGGCGCGCAGCACCGCGCGCGTCGACCTCACGGTTCAATCGATCGACGTGCGCCTCACGCTCGCGGGCCGCGACCTGGGCCTGTCGCACGTCACGAACGCCACGCGCCTGCCGTCGAACACCGACGTGCCCCTCACGCTCGACGTGACGGCGCCCTGGCAGGACCTGCCGGGCATCCTGCTCGCGACGGCGCTCAACGAGAACGTGCCCTACCACCTCGACGGCACGGTGCGCGTCGGCGGCGAGCGCCTCAACGTCGACGTGCCCTTCCAGATGGACAGCACCATTCCCCGGTCGATCCTCACGGGCGCCGCCAGCAACGCGCTGCCGGCGATCCCGGGGATGCGCTGACGTCCTAGACCGAGTCGCGGCGCTTGAGCATCACGGCCACGCCGCCGAGGAAGGCCAGGGTCATCGCCGCGAGGATGCCGTTGGCGACGAGGGGGTTGTCCCAGGTCGAGAAGCCCCAGCCCCCCGAGCGCTCGCTCGCGCGCGCGATCTCTTCGACGGCGCAGTCGAAGTAGTAGCCGGCGTTGGCGCCCGAGTACTGGTGCACGCCGTCGCCCAGGCGGTTCATGCACGTGGGGATGCGCCACGCGGCCGCGAGCGTGTCGCGCTCGGCGCCCATCACGCCCTCGAACGACCAGCGCGAGGGCATGATCGCCATGAGGAACTTCAGCCAGCCCTTGTTGGTCATCGGCACGAGCAGGCCGCCGAGCACCACCTGCGGGATCAGCGCGATGGGCGTGAGCGCCATGGCGGCTTCGGAGCTCGTCACCGCCGCGGAGATGAGCAGGCCCAGGGCCACCGCGCACATCGACGAGAGGATCATCGTGCCGAGCATGGGGCCGAAGGCGTCCCACGTGCCGCCGCCGAGGCTCAGGGCCTTGTACACGATGGTGAGGAGCACCGTGCACTGCACGACGCAGAGCGCCGTGAGCAGCATGAACTTCGAGAGCATGTAGTTGAAGATCGACAGGTTCACCATGCGCTCGCGGCGGTAGATCGCGATCTCGGAGACGATCTCGCGCGCCGCGTTCGACACGCCGAACCACAGCGCGCCCACCGTGAGGAAGAAGATCGCGCCCTTGAAGTCGTCGACCTCCTTGAAGCGCGCGGGCGTCAGCGCGCCGCACGCCTGCGCCGCCGCGGGCGAGGCCTGCGCGACCGCGCGCTCCATGGCCATCACCTGGTTCTGGCACCAGAGGTTGGGCGTGCGGGGCGAGTCGTAGAACACCGCCGCGAGCAGGCCGCCGATGATGGGCGCCTGCGCGAGCATGATGATCATGCCCGCCACGTCGCGGCGCTTCACGATCGAGTAGCGCGTGAGCAGCAGCCCGAACTGACGGATCAGCGGCACCGCCGAGCGCGACGGCGGACGCGACTGCCCCGGCTTGCCCGGCTCGCGGTCGCCCGAGTACATCTTCACGTACGTGGGGTTGTCGGGGCGAAAGAACTCCTTGCGCCACTCCTGCGCCGAGGCGAGCCGCGCCTCGGCCTTCGAGCCGAAGCGGTTCGACTTGAAGAAGTCCTCCTCGCGCACCTTGAGCTGGTCGAACATGTCGCGCGGGTTGTCGATCGTGCCGGCCTTGCCGCGGTTCGACATCTCGAGGTAGCGCGAGAAGAAGTCGTAGCTCTCCTTGCCCGAGGGCCCGTAGTACACGGGCTCGCCGCCGAAGCCCATGATGAACGCGAGGTTGAACTTCTCGTACTCCTCGCGCGCGGGCTGGTGAATCGTGACGATGATGGTCTTGCCGTACTTCTTCGCGAGGTTCGACAGGAGGTCGATGAGCGACACGGTGTCGTCGGCCGCGAGGCCCGACGTGGGCTCGTCGAGGAACATCAGCGCGGGGTCGGTCACCAGCTCGAGCGCGATGTTGACCCTCTTGCGCTGGCCGCCCGAGAGCACCTTCTTCTCGGGCTTGCCGATCTGGAGGTTCTTCACCTGCTCGAGGCCCAGGTCCTTGATGGTCTGGTCGACGCGCTTGTCGATCTCCTCGGCGCTGTAGTCCGACGGCAGGCGGAAGCGCGCGGAGTACGTGATCGCCTCCTTCACCGTGAGCTCGGGGTGCACGATGTCGTCCTGCGGCACGTACCCGATGCTCCCGCGGAGCGCGTCGTAGATGGCGTAGAGGTTCTCGCCGTTGACCCGCACCTCGCCCGACGTGGGGCGCAGGTAGCCGTTGAGCACCGTGAGCAGCGTGGTCTTGCCCGCGCCCGAGGGGCCCATGAGCGCGATGAGGTCGCCGGGCTTCGACTTGAACGTGACGTGGTTGAGGAGGATCTTGTCCTTCGCCTTGTTCTCGCGGTCGGGCACCTTGAGGAAGATGTCGAGCGCCTCGATCTCGACGAGGTTGGCGCTCTCGAACACCTGCCCCCCGGCGCTCGCCTGCTGCTCGGCGTAGGCCGAGATGGCGTTGCCCACCAGGTCGACGATCATCGCGTAGGGGCCGACGAAGATGCGGGTCTTGGGCGGCACCGTCACGGGCTGGCCCGGCGTGAGGCGCTGGCCGTTGACGTACGTGCCGTTGGTGCTCCCGAGGTCGCCCACGAGCAGGTTGCCGTCGGGCGACTTCATCACCGACGTGTGGCGCCCCGACACCTGCGGGTACGGCATCACGATGTCGCACGTGGGCAGGCGCCCGATCATCGCGATGGCCTTGCCGCCCCCGTGCGCCGAGAGGTCGAACGACCCGAACATCGTCCGCGACGGCGCGTGCTGCTGCTGCTGGGGGTGGCCCTGCATCGACGGGTGGTGCGGGAGGTTCTGCGGCACCAGGCTCGGGCCGCCCTGGTGCGACGGGCCGCCCTGCATCGAGCCGAAGCCGTGCGGCTGCGACGGCGGCACGGGCATCGGCCCCGGCTGCGGCGCGCCCTGCGACGTCGAGAAGCCGGGCTGGGGCATCGCCGACATCGGGCCCGGCGCCGCGCCGGCCATCTCGAGCATCGCGGCCGAGGGGATCCACACGGCGCCGAGCGAGTAGCCCGCGCTCACGTCCATCATGGTGGGCTGGTTGGGCGTGAGGCGCTGGGTGTTGCGGTCGAAGGTGCCGCTCTTCGACCCGAGGTCGGTGACCATCCGGGTGTTGGTGTCGACCTGCAGGTGCGCGCCCGAGACCGTGGGGTGCGACACGACGAGGTGCGCGCGCGCGAGGTCGCGGCCGATGATCACCACGCCGCGCTGCTGCTGCGGCAGCGGCGAGCGGTCGAGGAAGAGCTTCGACACCTCGGGGTGCGTCAGGGGCACGCGCGCGTCGCCGACCATCACGTTGGCGTGAAAGCCCGCGAGCTGCACCGTCTCGCCGGGCGCGAGCTGGCGGCCGTCGATGACCGTGCGGCCGGCGCCCGCGTCCTGGAGCCAGAGGCCGTCGCGCCACGTGAGCACCGCGTGGCGCGGGGCCACGCCGTTGCCCATCACGGGGAGCTCACACTGCGGGGAGGAACCGATGTTGATCTGCGTACGCGCCGGCATAGGTGGGCGCGGAGTGTATCGAAACACCGCCCGCTGGGAAGCGTCCGTCGCGCGCGATTTCAGCGCGCGAGCGCGTCGCGTGCGGCCCGGGCTCGCGACACGGCCTCCGTGGGCGTGTCGCCGGTGGCCGTGAGGTGTCCCATCTTGCGGCCCGGGCGGGCGTCGCGCTTTCCGTAGAGGTGCAGCGACACGCCGGGCATCGCGAGCGCGCGCTCGAAGCGCGGAGGGCCGTCGCGCCAGAGATCACCGAGCAGGTTCACGATCGCCGCCGGGCGCAGGAGCGCCGTCGACCCGAGCGGCAGGTCGCACACGGCCCGCACGTGCTGCTCGAACTGGCTCGTCGCGCACGCCGCCGTGGTCGCGTGAAAGCTGTTGTGCGGCCGCGGCGCGAGCTCGTTCACCAGGAGCTCCCCGCCGCGCGCGACGAACATCTCGACCGCCACCAGCCCCTCGAGCGCGAGGCCGTCGGCGACGCCCACGGCGAGCTCCGTCGCGCGCGAGAGCACGGCCTCGGGCAGCGGCGCCGGCAGCACCGACCAGTCGAGCACCCGCGCCTCGTGGTGGTTGAGCGCGGGCGGGTACACCGCGACGGCGCCCGAGGGCGCGCGCGCGACCATCACCGACACCTCGGCCTCGAGGTCGATCGCCCGCTCGACCACGCACGGCCCCTCGCCGAGCGCCGCCCACGCCGCCGCCGCGTCGCCCGCGACGCGCGTGCGAAACTGCCCTCGCCCGTCGTAGCCGTCGCGGCACGACTTGACGAAGCAGTCGCCGCCGAGCGCGCGCACCGCCTCGCGGAGCGCGGCCTCGTCGCCCGCGCGGCGCCACTCGCCCTGCGGC
>JBDHVF010000300.1:0-8825 GCA_039809605.1 Polyangiales bacterium
CGCGTACGCCTGCGGCGCGTCGGGCGGCGCGCCCGCGTGCGTGCTCACGTGCGCCGCGGGCTTCACCGCGAGCGGCGGCGCGTGCGTGCCCTCGTGCGGCTCCTTCGGGCAGGCGTGCTGCGCGGGCTCGACCTGCGACGCGGGCTACGCGTGCAGCGCGGGGAGCTGCGGCTGCGCGAGCGGCTTCGCGTGCGGCGCCGCGTGCTGCGCCTTCGGGCAGGTCTGCGCCTCGGGCGCGTGCGTGACCCCGCCCGCGTCGACGTGCCTCCAGTGGGACACGACCGTGCGCGACGGCGGGAGCTGCCCGCCCGGCGGGTGCCCGCGCACCTGCCTCGACATCAGGGTCGCGAACCAGAGCGCGCCCGACGGGATCTACACCGTCGACCCCGACGGCGCGGGCCCCGTCGCGCCCATGCCCGTGCGCTGCGACATGACCCAGGACGGCGGCGGCTGGACCCTCGTGGGCTACGAGCGCCGCGGGTCTCCCGTGCTCTGGACCTGGACCGGCGCCATGGGCAACCTCTACGCGACCTCGGGCGCCGACGCGGCGATCGCGTCGGGCACGGGCGACGGGCTCGTGGGCGTGCGCTTCGCGCGCGGCGTGAACTACACCTCGGCGAGGCTCAACTGGTGCAACCCCGCGGGCGCGGCGCCCGTGAACCGCCTGCTGCGCTTCGACACGCCCGAGGAGCTCTTCGCCAACACCCGCCGCGACACGTTCGACACGACGATCCGCCTCACGGGCTTCGCCACCAACGACGCGTTCCTCGGCACGCTCATCCCGACCGCCGACGGCGCGCGCTTCTGCCGCTCGGCCACGTCGTTCTGGCACCCCGGCGACTCGAGCTGGGCCATCAAGGGCCTCGACGACAACTTCGACTGCGGCTGCAACAGCGGCGCCTGGGCGGGCGTCGGCGCGTACTACGGCGGCAGCGGCCCCACGTGCGACTCGTGCTACTGCCAGGGCGGCGGCTGGGCGGGCGCGGTCACCAACGGCCAGCCGAAGGGAGGGATCAACGTGAACGAGACCCTCTTCTGGATCCGCTGAGCAGCCCCCCCCCTCCCCCTCCTCGGCGCGGTTCGAAACGCTCCCTCAGTACCCCGGCGCTCTCCCCTCGGCCAGCGCGAGTGAGAGCGCCGGGAGCGCGTCGAGCTCCGCCCGCAGCGCCTCCTCGGCGCCCCGGCGGACCTCGGGCGGCACCGCGCCGCCGTCGACGCGCACGCGCACCTCGGCGAGCCACGGGTCGCGCACGGGCCGGCCGATGCGGCTCACCAGCAGGCACTCGGCCTCGCGCACGCCCGGCAGCCCCGCGACGCGCGACGCCGCGCGCGACGCCACGAGGTTGTAGAGCTTGCCCACGTGGGTGACGGGGTTCTTGCCCGCCGCGGCCTCGAGGCTCATCGGGCGGCACGGCGTGATGAGCCCCGAGACGCGGTTGCCGCGGCCGACCTGTCCGTCGTCGCCCGCCTCGAGCGAGGTGCCCGTGACCGTGAGGTAGTAGCGCCCGCGCGCGGGGTCGTCGGCGACGTTGACGGCCACCGCGGCGCCCGGCACCGCGCGCTCGACCGCGGCCTTCGCGCGCGCACGCGCGGCCTCGTAGTCGTCGCCGCCGCCGAGGTGCCGGTCGACCATGGCCACCGCCACGGTGAGCTCCCGCGCGCCCGCGCGCTCGACGCCGAGCACCTTGGTGTCTTCGCCGAGCGCGGGCCACGCCGCGCGCTCCCGCGCGAGGGCGCCCTCGGCGGCGAGCACGGCCGCTTCGAGCGGCGAGCGGGGCGCGTGCCCCACGCCGATGCTCGTGTCGTTCGCGAGCGCGTCGCCCGCGGAGAAGAGCGCCGTGAGGTCGGCCGAGCCCGCGCGGACGCGGTGCCCGACGCGCACGTGCCGCGCGGGGTCGACGTAGCGCAGGTGATCGCGCAGCCACCGAGCGACGACCTCGCGCACGATGGCGTCGAGGTCGACGCGCGCGCCGCCGACGTCGGTGGTGGCCCTGCCCGCGAGGATCACCTCGGCGGGCTCGACCACCTCGCCGCCGCCGAAGCGAGGACGCGACGCGCCGCCCGCGAGCAGGGCCTTGTCGACGTTGTGGTGCAGCACGGCGCCGAAGCGCGCGAGGTACTCGCGGCACAGGGCCACCCCGAGCGCGTCGGCGAGCCCGTCGGACATCGTGTCAGGGTGGCCGACGCCCTTGCGCTCGACCACCTCGGCGCCCACGCGCGCGGGCAACGGTACGACCTCGATCGCGCTCATGACGTCGCTCCCTCCCACGGCGCGCGGTTCCACATGGCGCTACAGGAGCCCCGGCAGCGCCTCGTCGCCGCGCGCGCCGAAGCGGTCGACGCCCGCGCCCGCGGCCCGCAGCGCCGTGAGCTGCAGCCGCGCGAAGGGCTCGCCCTGAAACCGCAGGTGGGCGCCCGCGCGGAGCCCCCCGCCGCGCCCCGCGAGGAGCGCGGGCATCTCGCGCGGGCTGTGGCTCCAGCCCTCGGAGACCTCGCTCGTGGCGAGCACCACGCACCGGTCGAGCAGGCGCCCGTCGCCCTCGCGCGCGTCGGCGAGGGCGCGCACGAGCGTCGCGAGGTGCCCGATCTGGTAGCGCGTGATGCGCACGAAGAGGTCCTCGTCGGGGCGGTGCGAGAGCTCGTGGTGGGGGGCGGTCGCGCCGGCCTCGGTGAGCACGTGCTCGCTGATGCCGTTGCCGAGCGCGAAGCTCGCCACGCGCGTGAGGTCGCAGCGCAGCGCCAGCGCGAGCAGCCCGAGGAGCTGCCGCGCGCGCTCGGACGGCGACAGCGCGACGGCCGCGGGGGCGGCGGGCGCGGGGCACGCGGAGGCCGGGGTGAAGAGCTCGCGCTCGAGCTCGCGGAGCGAGGTGAGGTGCTCGTCGACGCGGCGGCGGTCGGCGGCGCCGAGGCCGCGCTCGAGGCGCAGGAGGCTCTCGCGGGTGTGGTCGAGCACGCTGCGACGGCCGCGCGCCGCGACGCCTCCCTCACCGCCGAAGAAGCGGTCGAAGAGCGCGCGCGGGTCGCGCGTGGGCGGCACCGGGCGGTCGGGCCCGTCCCACGAGAAGCTCCCGATGAGCGCCGACGAGGTGCCCTCGCTGACGCGCGGGGCGTCTTCGGCCACGAGCGCGAGCGAGCGGAAGCGCGAGTCGGCGCCGAGCGACCGCGCGGCGACGCGGTCCCACGAGGGGCCGCCCGCGGTGCCGGGCGCGCGCACGGCGACGCCCGTGACGAGCGACCCGAGCGCGAGCGAGTGCGGGCCGCCCGCGGTCTGGAGCTCGAGCGCCACGTCGTTGTCGAGCCCCGACACCACCGTCACGTCGTCGCGCAGCGCCGCGAGCGGCTCGAGGCAGGGCGTCGGGGCCCAGCCGCGGCCCTCGCGCGCGGGCGTCCACGCGCCGGGCCACACGCCGTGCGCGAAGTAGAACGCCACCACGCGCGTCGGCGCGGCCTGGGCGAAGGCGTCGCCGCGGGTCATCGCCTCGAGCAGCGGCAGCGCGACGGCCGCGCCCGCGCCCCGCAGGAGCGCCCTGCGGCTCAAGAGCGGCGCCCTCACGGCGACGCCTCCTCGCGCGGCGCCGTGAGGAACGCGTCGCTGCGCACCACCGCGCGCACGAGGGCCGCGAAGCGCCGCCCCGAGGCGTCGAACGCGCGGTCGACCTCGCCCACGAGCGCCTCGTCGCCCGGCGTCTCGAGCCGCCCGAGCGCGTGGCGGAGGTACTGCGTCACCACGCAGCGGCGCACCTGGGGAGCGGCGCGCAGGCGCGCGGCGAGCTCCACGGGGCCTTCGAAGTCGGGACGCTCGATGCCCTCGACGCGGCCCCTCCCCGTGCGCGCGGCGCCGCGGGGCGTGACGGGCGGCAGGAGCATCCCGAGGTTGTCGAAGCGCTCGAGCCCGAGGCCCACGGGGTCGAGCCTCGCGTGGCACGACGCGCACGCGGGCTCGGCGCGGTGCCGCTCGAGCTCGTCGCGCGAGATCTCGGTGTCGCCCTCGCGGAGCTGCGCCTGCGGCGTGCCCGGCGGCGGCGCGCGGGTGCTCTCGCAGAGCAGCACCTCGCGCACGTAGAGCCCGCGCGCCACGGGCGACACCTGCCCCGTGGTGTTGCCCCCGAGGTAGAGCACCGCGGGGTGCGAGAGCAGCCCCGCGCGCGCCAGCGACGGCGGGAGCGTCACGCGCTCGAGCAGGCCCGCGGGGTTCGACTCCTCGGCGTAGCCGTCGAACTCCGACGGCAGGTCGGGCCGCGCGCCGAGCACGTACGAGAGCGTGGGCGTCACCCAGGCCGCGCGCGTGTCGACGAGGTCGAGCAGGTCGCCCGTGGGCGAGAGCGCGAGCTCCTCGACGGCGCGGCGCAGCGACGCGGCGAACACGCGCGGCAGGTAGTAGCGCTCGCGCAGCTCGGGGTGGAGCTGCTCGGTGTAGAAGGGCTGCTGCCGGATGTGGTCGATGCGCAGCCACCGCTCGGCGAAGCGCTGCACGCCGTCCTTCGCGCGGGGGTCGGCGAGCATGCGCGCGGCCCGCGCCTCGACGCCCTCGGGCGTGTCGAGCTCGCCGCGCGCGGCGGCGTCGAGCAGCGCCCCGTCGGGGAGGGCGCCCCAGAGCAGCGACGCGAGCCGGTCGGCGCGGTCGTAGCCCGAGAGCCGCTGCGCGCCCCCCTCGCCCGCGGGCCCCGTCGCCATGTGATAGAGGAACGCGGGCGACATGAGCGCGGCGGTCGCGGCGGCCGCGGCGCCCGCGTTGCCCTCGCGCGGGGCGGCGCGCGCGAGCGCGTAGAGGTCGTCGAACTCCTCGGGCGAGAGCGGCCTGCGGTAGGCGCGCTCGCCGAAGCGCAGCACGAAGCGACGCAGGCACGCGTCGTCGGCCGGGGCGTCGCAGCCGACGACCGACCGCGCCGCGTCGGGCCGCGCGAGCGCGTCGTCGACGACGGCCTCAACCGCGCGCAGGTGCCGCGACAGGAACTCGGGGCTCACCGCGAGCGCGTCGGCGTTGTTGTCGAAGCCCCCCACCGTGGGGTCGGGCGGGTACTCGTAGCGCTCGGTGATCGTCGCGCCGCGGCCGAGGAGCTCGGGGTCGGGCTCGACGTCGTCGTCGCGGGCCTCGACCCTCGCGCCGAGCAGCGTCACGAGGGCGGCGCTGATCTCTGCGTTCGAGAGCCGCCGCACGGGCCGGTCGCGCGAGGCGTCGCGCGCGACGGGCCCCACGGCGCGCGTGGCGTCGGGGTCGGGCGCCGCGCCCGGCGGCGTGTCGCGCGGCGCGTTCCCCACCACGCTGACGCCGTCGCAGCCGCCGAGGGCCGTCAAGAGCGCGAGCGTGATCGCTGGCCGTGCGTACCCTCGCATCGTGCAGCGATCGCACACCCATGCGGAGGCCGCGTCAACTGTCCGTCGAAGAAGGGGTAGGACGCCCGAGTGCACACGTGTGCACTCGCAGGTGCAGCCGTGTGCACTTCGGGAGGTCGGGGGTCAGCGCACGAAGACGTAGGCGAACACGCGGGTGTTGCGGTCGCCCGCGTCGCCGCCGCAGGTGGCGATGTTGCCGGCGGTGGCGCCCGCGAACGCGGGGGTGATGCAGCCGTTGCTGTCGCTGCCGAAGCCGACGCCGAGGCACGAGTCGGGCGAGCCGCAGTCGTTCTCCTGGTTGGCGACGATGCCCAGGCGCACGCGGCGGTAGCCGCCGACGCCCACGTTGAAGCCCTCGGCGTTGCAGTAGGGCTGGAGCGACGGCGACCCGACGAGGGAGCGCCAGCCCCCGCGGCCCGCGCTCGTGGCGCGCGACGCGCCCGCGAACACGTCGCGCAGCGAGGTGCCCGTCGAGGCCACGACGAGCGAGCGCGTGGTCGAGCCCTCGGCGAAGGCCAGCCGGATCGAGGTGAAGGCCTGGTTGGTGAAGCCCTGGAACTTCGCCTCGACGCGGTCGAGGTTGGTGCTGCCCGCGTTGAGCAGCGCCGTGTTCGTCCAGAGCCCGCTGTCGAAGTTGAACGTGCTCGCGTTGCCGTCGACCTTGAGGAGCAGCGTCCACCCGCCGCCGTCGGCGGTCATCTCGCAGTACGCCGTCCAGCGCACGCCGCCGGTCGAGACGTTGTACACGCCCGAGGGCCGCGTGCGCGGCACGGCGCTGCACGACGCGTAGACGCACTCGCCCGCGGTCTCGCATCCGTTGGCGGGGTCGTCGTCGCAGTCGTTGAAGCCCGCGTTGCACGCGTACGCGCACGCGCCGCCGCCGCAGGTGGCCGTGGCGTTGGCCCGCGGCGCGCACGCGCGCCCGCACGCTCCGCAGTGCGCCACCGTGGAGCGCGTGTCGACCTCGCAGCCGTTGGCCGGGTTCATGTCGCAGTCGCCGTAGCCCGCGTCGCACGAGGCGACCGTGCACGCCGAGGCGACGCACGCGCTCGTGGTGTGCAGCGTGGCGCACGCGCGCCCGCATCCGCCGCAGTTCGAGGCGTCGACGCGCGTGTCGACCTCGCAGCCGTTGGCTGGGTTCATGTCGCAGTCGGCGAAGCCGGGGCTGCACGCGTACGCGCACGCGCCCGCGGCGCACGTCACGCTGGTGTTGGGGCGCGCGGCGCAGGCCATGCCGCACGCGCCGCAGTGGGCGACGGTGTTGCTGGTGTTGGTCTCGCAGCCGTTCGACGCGTCGCCGTCGCAGTCGCCGAAGGGGGCGGTGCACGCCTCGATGCCGCAGACGCCCGCCACGCACGCGGGGGTGCCGCTCGGCACGCTGCAGCGCATCGCGCAGCGGCCGCAGTTCGCCGGGTCGCTGCGGGTGTTGACCTCGCAGCCGTTGGCCGGGTTCATGTCGCAGTCGGCGAAGCCGTCGTCGCAGCGCGTGAGGGCGCAGGTCGAGGCCGCGCACGCCCCCACGCCGTGGGCCGGCGCGCAGGCGCGCCCGCAGCCGCCGCAGTGGGCCGCGCTCGTGCGCGTGTCGGCCTCGCAGCCGTTCGCGTCGACGCCGTCGCAGTCGGCGAAGCCCGCGGTGCAGGTGAGCGCGCAGCGCCCGAGGGCGCACGCGGGCACGGCGTTGGCGGCGCCGGGGCAGCTCGTGCCGCAGGCGCCGCAGTGCATCACCGCCGTGCGCGTGTCGGTCTCGCAGCCGTTGGCGGCGTTGCCGTCGCAGTCGGCGAAGCTCTCGGCGCACGCGCCGATGGCGCAGCGTCCGTCGGCGCACGCCGCGGTGGCGTTGGCGAGCGAGCAGCGGTTGCCGCACGCGCCGCAGCTCGCCGCCGAGGCGCGCGTGTCGGTCTCGCAGCCGTTGGCCGGGTTCATGTCGCAGTCGTCGAAGCCCGCGTTGCAGGCGTAGCGGCAGGTGCCCGCCTCGCAGCGCGCCGAGGCGTTGGCGCGCGGCGCGCAGGCCATGCCGCAGGCGCCGCAGTTGGCCGTGTCGTTGAGCAGGTTCGACTCGCAGCCGTTCTCGACCATGCGGTCGCAGTCGCCGTAGGGGGCGGTGCACATCGAGAACGTGCAGCTCCCGTTCATGCACACGGGGGCGGCGTTGAGCACCGTGCAGCGCCGGCCGCAGGCGCCGCAGCTCGCCGTGTTGCTCTGGGTGTCGACGCAGGCGCCGTCGCAGCAGGTCTGGCCCGTCGGGCACGCGCGGCCCGCGGTGCACCCGGCGACGCAGAGGTTGCCCACGCAGAGCGTGCCCGCGGGGCAGTGCTCGTCGGTCACGCACTCGACGCACTGGCGGTTCGAGAGGTTGCAGTGGCGCTGGCTCACGCCGCCGTCGCCCGTCGACGCGGCGCAGGCCACGTCGTCGCGGCACCCGACCTGACAGCTTCGCATCATCGGCACGCAGTACTGCCCCGCGGGGCAGCGGTCCTCGGCGTCGGTGCACGGCACGCACGCGCCGGTGGCCGTGTCGCACGCGGGGCCGCCGGGGTTGCCCGCGCAGTCGGCGCTGGTCGCGCAGCGGGCGGGGCCCATGTCGGGCGGCGGGGCGTCCGTCGCGTCGAGCGCGACGTCCTCGGGCGCGTCCATGGGGGGAGCGTCCATGGGGGGAGCGTCCATGGGGGGAACGTCCGTGGGGGGCGCGTCCTTGCCGGGCGCGTCGAGCGCAGCGTCGGGGGCGCCGTCGTCGGAGGCGTCGCCGCGCCCGCCCACGACCGCGTCGCCGCCGCAGGCCGCGAGCGAGAGGGCGAGCGCCGCGAGCGCGAGGCGCCACGAAGGAGATGATTCGCTCATGGGCGTGCGAGTGTAGACGTCTTCGCGCGCCCCGGCGTCGGGGTTCGTCGCGGCGGGCGCGTGACCTTCGCCCCGCGGGGAGCGCGCGCCGCGGGACGGGCTACACGATCACGTAGACGAGCGAGGTCGCGCGCCCGCGGCGCTCGAGCTCGACGGTCACCCGATCGGCGCGGCGCAGGCGCGCGTACGCCTCGAGGCAGCGGTCGGGCGCGGCGATGTCGACGCCGTTGACCCGGCGGATCACGTCGCCGTTCTCGACGCCGAGGCGCGCGAGCAGGTCGCCCGCGCGCACCCCGAACACGCGCACGCCCACGACCCGGCCGCCGCGCGCCTCGGGGACGATCCTCGCGTCGCGCGCGAACATCTGCTGGCGGGCGAGGGCGTCTTCGACGGCGCGTCGAGACACGACGTACACGCCGCGCCGCAGCGTGCGTACCTCGCCCTCGCGCCCGGCCGAGGGGCCGGCGCCGACGTAGAGCGTGCGGCCCACGCCGTCGACCTCGAAGCCCTCGGCGTCGAGCGCCGCGCGCGCGGCGTCGACCGCGGGCGTCGCGCGCGTGAGGCGCCACCGGACGGGCCGCGCCCCGCTCCCCGGCGCGCGCTGGATCGTCACCGAGGCGACGCGCTCGAGCCGCGCGGCGCACGCGTCGAGC
>JBDHVF010000301.1:0-8811 GCA_039809605.1 Polyangiales bacterium
TGGTGATCACCGGCACCGTCGCGGCGAACGGCGGCTCGGGCGGACGCTCGACCGCGGGCGCCGACGACTGCAACGACGACACCGCGGGCTCGGGCGGCGGCGGCTCGGGCGGCGTGGTCTACCTCTACGCCCCGCGGCTGAGCGTCACGGGCCGCGTCACCGCGGCCGGCGGCTCGGGCGGCTCGTTCTACAACGACTCGTGCGGCATCACGGGCACCTCCGTGGGCGGCACGGGCGGCCTCGGGCGCATCCGCGTCTCGGCCGACAACGTGACCGCGGGCGCCTGCACCCTCGCGGGCTCGTGGAACCCGCCGCTCGCGTCGGGCTGCGCGACCAACTCGTCGCCCTGCCAGACCTTCATCCGCCGCTTCCCCGACTGACCCCGCGGTGACATCCGCCGCGCGTGCGCGGCGGAGCTCTCTCGCGCTCGATGGACTAGCATCGGCGCCCTCATGCGGCGCGCGTCCCTCCTCTTCGCAGCGACACTCCCGCTCGGCGCGTGCGCCGACGCCGCCAGCGCGAGCCCCGACGCGCGCGTCACGGTCGACGTGCCCGACGTGCCCGACGCGACCGACGTGCCCGACGCGACCGACGTACCCGACGCGCTCGACGTACCCGACGCGACCGACGCGGCCGACGTCGCGCCCTCCCTCTGCGAGCCCGCGTGCGTGGGGCGGCGCACCTGCGTGGCGGGCCGCTGCGTCGAGCCGTGGCTGGGCGTGACGAGCGCCGGGGCGCCGCGCGCGCGCGCCGACGTGGGCGCCGTGTGGACCGGGCGCGAGCTGATCGTCTGGGGCGGCACCGACGGCGCGGGGCTCGTGGGCGACGGGGCGCGCTACGACCCCTCGCGCGCGCGATGGACCGCGATGTCGTCCGAGGGCGCCCCCTCGCCGCGGCTCTCGCCCGTGCTGGTGTGGACGGGCCGCGAGGTGATCGTGTGGGGCGGGCGCGTCGAGCCCGACACCTCCGACGCGGGCGCGCGCTACGACCCGATGACGGACCGCTGGCGGCCGATGTCGTCCGACGGCGCTCCCTCGGCGCGCGTGGGCGCGGCCGTCGCGTGGACGGGGCGCGAGATGATCGTCTGGGGCGGCATGGCGCCCGAGGGCCCGCGCGGCGACGGCGCGCGCTACGACCCCGAGGTCGACCGGTGGAGCCCCGTCGCGTCGGCGGGCGCTCCCTCGCCGCGCGCGTCGGGCTTCGCCGCGTGGACGGGCGCCGAGCTCGTCGTGTGGGCCGGGCTCACGGCCATGGTGACCGCCGCCGACGGCGCGCGTTACGACCCCGCGGCCGACCGATGGGCCCCGATGTCACGCGACGGCGCGCCCACGGGCCGCTCGCACGGCGTCGCCGCGTGGACGGGTCGTGAGGTCTTCGCGTGGGGCGGCTACGACGAGCGCGGCGACGAGCAGGCGACCGGGGGGCTCTACGACCCGTCGACCGACCGGTGGCGCCCGACGCCCGCGGCGGGGGCGCCGACGGCGCGCGCGGACTTCGCCGCGGTGTGGACGGGGCGCGAGGTCGTGCTGTGGGGCGGCCACCGGTCGGACTTCTCGACGCGGCCCGTGATGCTGGTGCGCACCGAGACGGGCGGCGCGTTCGACCCCGTGCGCGACGCGTGGCGAGAGACCGAGACGCTGGGCGCGCCCTCCGCGCGCGACCGCCACGCGGCGGTGTGGTCGGGCGACGAGGTGATCGTCTGGGGAGGGCTCTCGGCCATGGGCCCGGTGAGCAGCGGCGCGCGGCTCCAGCCGCTGCCGTGAGCCCGTCGCGCATTGACGTCGGGGCGCGTCGGGCGTAGCTCCCTGTCGAGATGCAAGACCACGCCGCACTGCTGCGAGGGGACGCCGCGCCCACGGCCGGCACCGAGGTGCACCGCGCGCGGGTGTGGCCGTCGCTCGCGGTGCTCGTGGCGATCCTCGCGGCCGGGATCCTCGCGTACGGGTACTTCGCCGAGGGGCACTCGATGCGGCTCACGGGCAAGCAGGCCCTCGGCGTCGTGGCGATGCCCTTCATCGCGCTCTGGTGGGTGTGGAACGTCGCGCGGGCCGTGCGCACGCGCGCCGCGGGCCACTTCGGCTGGGTGCTCTCGGACGCGGAGTTCACCTTCGTGGGCCCCACGGGCGTCGCGCTCGGCCCGCTGCCCCTCGCGGCGTTCAAGGGGCTCTACCTGGTGAACATCCAGGGCGCGTCGCCGGTGCCCGAGCTCGTGTTCGGCGGCACTTCGAACGGCGCGCCCGTGGAGATGACCGTGCGACTGCACCCGCTCTCGGAGGCCGAGCTCGGCCTGCACGCGATGCAGCCCTCGCGGGGCAAGGCCCTCTTTCGCGCCCTCGCGTCGCGCCTCGCGCGCGTGAACCCCGGGGCCACCGTGATGGACCTCACGAAGTCGTAGCGAGCGCCTTGCGCCGGGGGTCGTTGCGCAGGCCGTTCTCGTCGACCGGGCCCACCTCGTCGCCCTCGCGCATGGCCGCGAGGGTGTCGCGCACGAAGGCCTCGGCGCGCCCCTCGCGAATGGCCGCGCGCATCGCGCGCATGAGCTCGCCGAGAAAGTGGACGTTGTGCAGCGAGAGCACCCGCAGCGCGAGGATCTCTCCGGCCACGTAGAGGTGGCGCAGGTACGCGCGCGAGTAGGCGTTGCCGTTGCAGCAGAGCCCGGTGCACCGCGGGTCGAGGGGCCCCGCGTCGAGCTTGTTGCGCGTCTGCTTGATGTTCACGCGGCCGTGCCAGGTGAGCGCCTGGCCGTTGCGGGCGTTGCGCGTGGGGAGCACGCAGTCGAACATGTCCATGCCCGCGAGCGAGCCCACGAGCAGGTCGCGCGGCGTGCCCACGCCCATGAGGTAGCGCGGTCGCTCGGGGGGCATCTTGTGGGCGACGGCGAAGAGCGTGCGGTGCATGTCTTCGACGGGCTCGCCGACCGACAGGCCGCCGAGCGCGAGGCCGTCGAAGGGCAACGACCCGATGGCGTCGAGGTGCTCGAGGCGAAGGTCTTCGTGGGTGCCGCCCTGCACGATGCCGAAGAGGGCCTGGCGCTCCCCGCGCGGCGCGGCGAGGCAGCGGCGCGCCCACGCGGTGGTGCGGTCCATCGCGCGGCGGATGGCGTCGCGGTCGGCGCGGCCCGGCGGGCACTCGTCGAAGGCCATGGCGATGTCGCTGCCGAGCAGGGCCTGCACGCGCACGCTCTCCTCGGGCGTCAGGCGCTTGAGCGAGCCGTCGAGGTGCGAGCGGAACGTCGCGCCGTCGTCGTCGATCGTGCGCAGCTTCGCGAGCGAGAAGACCTGAAAGCCGCCCGAGTCGGTGAGCATCGCGCCGGGCCACCGCGCGAAGGCGTGCAGGCCCCCGAGCGCGCGCACCACCTCGGCGCCGGGGCGAAGCCACAGGTGGTACGTGTTGCCGAGCACCACGCCGGCGCCCGTGGAGCGCACCTCCTCGGCGGTGAGGGCCTTGACCGAGCCCTGCGTGCCGACGGGCATGAAGGTCGGCGTCTCGACGGGGCCGTGGGGCGTCGCGAGGGTGCCCGCGCGCGCGTGTCCGCTCGTGGCCTCGACGGTGAACGAGAATCCGGGGGTCTGCATCGCCCGCGGTGTGTACCGCCGCGGGGGCGCGTCGTCTACGCCGTGACGCGGCGCGCGTGGAGCAGCTCGGCGAACGCGGAGAGCGCGTCGATGGCGGTGAAGATGCCCACCACGCGCTCGCCGTCGACCACGACCGCCGAGCCGTACTTCTTCTCGGCCATCACCATCACGATCTCGTCGAGCGGCGCCCGCGGGGTCACGCACCACGGGTCGACGCTCATCGCGTCGCTCGCGGTGAGCATCCGCAGGTCGGCGCCGTCGAGCGAGGCGATGAGCTCGACGTCGCGCTCGGTGAGCATGCCCACGAGCCTCCCGCCGTCGAGCACGGGCAGGTGGCGAAAGTGCCCGTCGCGCATGATCCGCTGCGCGGTCGTGAGCGTGTCGCCCGCGTTGATCGTCACGGGCGTGGTGGTCATGTAGCGGTCCACCGTCGGGATCGACGTAGGCATCGGCGTCGCGCTCCTTCGAAGAGGGGCCCATCGCAACGCGCGGACCATGACCGATCGCCCGCGTCTACCCTCTGTTTTCAGGGGCCTCGTGACGCGCTGGCACCCGGTGCGCGCAGCGGGTTCGCCGCGGCGCGAAAGGCCGGCGCGGTGCCGCGCCCGCTCCGCAGGGGCGCTTCGCATGGAAAGCCCCCGCTCCTTCGCGCGCTGGAAATGTGTGCGCGCATCGGCAATATTCCGTCGCCCTTCGATGCAGAAGCCCCATCCCACCCGCGGACTCGGCGTACTCGCGGGGGTCGTCGCGTTCGCGATCGTCGGCGTGGCCGACGGGGTCGTCACGATCGTCCGCTCGCCCGCGGGCTCGCTCGGTCCGTCGCTCAAGCCCCTGGTGGTGCTCCACTGCGTCGCCGTGCTGCTCACGGTGGGCTTCGCGTGGGGCCTCGTCGGCGAGGCGCTCGTGGCCGCGGGCCGCCGCGTCGAGGCCCTCCGTCGCTTCGGCCGCTGGGTCGCCGCGGGGCCGCGGCGGTGGTTCGCGCCCGACCCGCGCGCGGCGCACGCCGTCGTGAACGCGTGCGTGCTGCTCGGGGTCGCCATCGGGGCGCAGTTCCCGTTCACCCTGCTGGTGGTGGGCAACTTCCACTCGCACGCGCTCATGGCGCTCGCGGTGATGCTCGGCGAGCTGGCCTTCATCGCCATCGCCGCGGCGCTCTGCGTGCTCGCCGCGCCCTTCGTCTCGCGGGCCCTGCGCGCGCTCGGCCGCGCCGCCTCGCCGGGCGCCGTCACCTCCCTCGCGCTCGCCCTGCTCGTCGGGCAGACCGCGCGCTTCATCAGGATCAACTGGACGTGGCTCCAGGCCGTCGACCTGGGCGCGGGCGTCGTCGAGCTCGCGCTCTTCACGGGCAACGCCGTCGCGCTCGCGGCGCTCGGCGCGTGGCGCTACCGCACCGGGCGGCCCATCGCCAGGCGCGTCCTCGCGGCGCTCGGGGCCGTGGCCCTGGTGATGTTCGCCACGTCGGCGGTGACCTTCGGCGCGCGGCAGACCGTGGCCTCGGCGATCTTCAACCGCAGCGTCGTGTCGCGCTACCTCGCGCGCGGGCTCCAGCGCGCCGTCGACCTCGACCGCGACGGCTACAGCGCGGTCTTCAACGGCGGCGACTGCGACGACCGCAACGCGCGGCTGCACCCGGGCGCCTACGACGTGCCCGGCAACGGCGTCGACGAGAACTGCTCGGGCCACGACGCCGTGCGCCACAGCGAAGACGGCGACGGCGCCCTCGCCACGCCGCCGCCCGAGTACGAGAGCCGCCGGCCCTCGTTCCTGCTCCTGTCGATCGACGCGATGCGGCCCGACCACATGGGCTGCTACGGGTATCACCGGCCCACGACCCCGCACCTCGACGCGTTCGCCGCGACGGCCGCCCGCTTCACCAACGCGTGGTGCGCCTCGCCGCGCTCGCTGCGCTCCTTCGCGTCGATCTGGACGGGCCGCTACGCCTCGCAGGTCGAGTGGGGCACCGACAACCAGTTCCCCGCGCTCGAGCCCGAGAACATCACCCTCGCGGAGATCCTCCACGAGGCGGGCTACGCGACGGTGATGTTCAACAACGCCGACTACTTCGGCCGCACGCAGGGCTTCTTTCAGGGCTTCGACGAGTCGCACGAGACCACGGGCATGAAGGACGACGTCTGGCCCACCGTCGACGCCGCCGCGTCGTGGATGCGCGCGCAGGCCGGCAAGGACGCGCCCTTCTTCCTGTGGATCCACCTGATGGAGCCCCACGACCCGTACCGCGACCTCACCGAGCCGCGCGATTTCGGGCACGGCATGATCGACCGCTACGACGAGGAGGTCGCCCGCGCCGACCTCGCCGCGCAGCGCCTGCTCGACGCCGCCGACGCCTACGCCGCGCAGCGACCCGATCACCCCATGGTGGTGGCCGTGATGGGCGACCACGGCGAGGGCCACAACGAGCACGGCGTGTGGCACCACTCGCTCGACCTGCACGACGAAGCCACGCGCGTGCCGCTCATCGTCCGCGCGCCGGGCGTCGCGCCGGGCCCCCGCGCCGCCCTCGCGTCGCTCATGGACCTGCACCCGACCTTCCTCAACCTCGCGGGGCTCCGGCCCGCGGTGCCCATCGCCGCGAGGAGCCTCGTGCCGCCGCTGCGCGACGCGTCGATGCCCCTCGTGGGCCCCGGGTGGCGCGACCACGTGTACGCCGAGGTCACGCCCGACGGGCTCTACCCCATGGAGCAGAAGGCCCTCTGGGCGCCGCCGTACACCATCCTCTGGGACGTGCGCCGCGGCACCTGGGAGCTCTTCGACACCGCGCGCGACCCGCGCGAGCTGCACAACATCTTCGACGAGCGCAGAGACGTCGCCCGCTCGATGCGCGACCGGCTCTTCTCGTGGGTCGAGGGCACCGACGCCAACCGCACCGCGCGCGTGGTCGAGGCCGCGCGGCTCGCGCGCCCCCCGACGCCCGAGGTGCCGCTGCGCACGCGCTTCGGCGACGTGGTCGAGCTCCTCGGCCTCGACATGCCGCGCAAGACCTTCCCCATCGGCTCGTCGGTGCAGTTCACGCTCTACTACCGCGTGCTGCGCCGCACGCCCGACCCCTACTGGATCAACGTCTTCTTCGTGCCCGTCGACGGCCAGGGGCTCTGGCCCTACTTCCACGCGCGGCACTTCCCCATCCAGGGCCGCTACCCGACGACCGAGTGGATCCCCGGCGAGATGCTCCGCGACGACATCTCGCTCCACGTCGAGCGCGAGGTGCGCCCCGTGCGGCTGCGCGTGCGCATGACCGTCGAGACGCTCGCGCCGGGCTCGCGCCTGCCGCCCTCGGTCGCCTCGCAGCCCGACAGCTCCGTCGACCTCGGCGAGATCGAGATCACGCCGTGACGGTCACGCGATGAACATCGCGTCGCCGTACGAGAAGAAGCGGTAGCGCGAGGCCACGGCCTCGGCGTAGGCGCGGCGCGTGAGCTCCACGCCCGCGAGGGCCATCACCAGCGCGAGCAGCGTCGAGCGCGGCAGGTGCAGGTTGGTCAGGAGCGCGTCGACGGCCCTGAACGCGTATCCCGGCTGGATCAGGAGCCGCGTGTCGCCCGCGCGCGCCCCGCCCTCGGCCCACGACTCGAGCGTGCGCACCACCGTGGTGCCCACCGCCACCACGGGCCGCCCCGCGGCCTTCGCGCGCTCGACCGCGCGCGCGGTCTCGTCGGGCACCTCGTACCACTCCGCGTGCATCGCGTGCTGGTCGAGGTCGTCGACGGTCACGGGCGCGAAGGTTCCGGGGCCCACGTGCAGCGTGACGGGCGCCCGCTCGACCCCCTTCGCCGCGAGCGCGTCGAGCAGGCGCGGGGTGAGGTGCAGGCCCGCCGTCGGCGCGGCCACGGCGCCGGGGCTGCGCGCGAACACGGTCTGGTAGCGCTCGCGGTCGTCGGCCGTGGGCGCGCGGCGCATGTACGGCGGCAGCGGCATCTGGCCGTGCGCGTCGATCGCGCGCCACGGGTCGTCGGCGAGGAGCGTCACGCGCAAGAGGCCCTCGGCGTCGCGCCCCTCGACGCGCACCTCGAGCCCGTCGCCCACGCGCACCACGGCGCCGTCGCGCAGGGGCTTCGACGCGCGCCCCATGGCCGTCCACGCGCGCGCGTCGCCCGACGCCGGTCGCACCAGCAGGATCTCGACGCGGCCGCCCGAGGGCTTGCGCCCGTGGAGCCGCGCGGGGATGACCTTCGTGTCGTTGACCACGAGAAGCGCCCCCGCGGGCACGCGCTCGGGCAGCGAGCGGACCGCGTCGTGGGTGATCGCTCCCCGCGCGCGGTCGAGCACCATCATGCGGCCCGCGTCGCGCTCGGGCGGAGGCGCGGTGGCGATGAGCTCCTCGGGGAGCTCGTAGTCGAGGTCGGTGAGCTTCATGGGGCGTCGTCGACGAGGAGCAGGACGTTGCCCTCGGTGGCGATCGCGACGCCGCCGCGGGGCAGGGGGACGGCGGGCGGGCGCACGGTCTCGTGCAGCGAGAGCCGCCAGCGCTCGCGGCCGTCGGGCGAGAGGGCGAGGAGCTCGCCGCCGCGCGACGCCAGCGCCAGCGCGCCCGTCACGTCGACGAGCGGCGGCCGCGTCTCGGGGGGGATGGGCGTGCGCGACGCCACCTCGCCGTCGGGCTCGACGAGCCAGAGCTCGGGCGCCGCGTTGGGGACCGCGAGCGCCACCGCGAAGCGCCCCGCGCCCACGGGCGCCACCCACGAGGCCGAGCCCCGCAGCGCGACGCTCGCGCGCACGACGGCCCGCTCGTCGGCGAGCAGCAGCGCCGCGTCGGCGGCGATCGCGAGCGCGCGGCGCTGCGACGCCACCGCGCGCACGCCCGGCGGCGCGGGCAGCGCCTCGACGCGGTCGCGCGCGTCGAAGGTGATGAGGCTCGACGCGCTGGCGACGGCCACGCGGCCGTCGTCGAGCATCGCGGGGGTCGAGAGCAGCGACGCGACCACCGCGGCCGAGCGCGAGGGGTCGCCCTGCGGCGTGAGCGTGACGAACTCGATCGCGCGCGCGTTGGGCGTGGTGACGGCCACGGCGCTCCCGTCGTCGCGCACGAGCACGGGCGCGTCGGGGTAGTCGGCGAGCTCGGCCACCGAGCGCACGGTGCCGTCGGGCGCCACCGTGAGCACGGCGCGGCCCGCCGTGACGAAGAGCCTCCCGTCGACGCCGAGGGCGAGCGGCTGCGTGATGCGCGCGGGCAGGCGCACCGTGGCGACCGCGTCGCCGCCGCGCGACACGAACGCGACGC
>JBDHVF010000302.1:0-8793 GCA_039809605.1 Polyangiales bacterium
CAGCCCGCAGATCTACCAGGCCGAGCAGGATCTCCTCACCGCGCACGGCTGGGCCGCCGCGCCGCCGCCCGCCGCGCCCCCGCACGCGGGGCACGAGGCGCTCGCGAGCGGCGCTCGGTCGGCCGAGATCGAGGCCGCGGCGCGGCGCGCGCTCGAGCTGCTCGGCGTCGAGCCGCCGGACATCGACGCGATCGTTCGCGCGGGCGCTCCCTCGCGCACCGTGCCCGTGCGCGCGCCGGCCGCGGGCTACGTCACGCGCCTCGCCGCGGTGCTCGGCGCCTACGCGACGCCCGAGACGACGCTCTACGAGATCGCCGACCTCTCGCGCGTGTGGGTCGTCGCGAGCCTCTACGAGCGCGACGTCGCCCGCGTGCGCGTGGGCATGACCGCGCGCTTCTCCGCGCCGTCGCGCGCCGGCGAGCCACTGACCGCGCGCGTCGCGCTCATCGAGCCCGACGTCTCGGCCGCCACGCGCACCACGCGTGTGCGCCTCGACGTGGCCAACCCCGGCCTCGCGCTGCGACCGGGGCAGTACGGCGACGTGACCTTCGAGCTGCCCGCGACGGCGGCGCTCGTGGTGCCGCGCGACGCGGTGATCGACACCGGCGCGCGCCAGTACGTGTTCGTCGACCGCGGCGGCGGGCGCTTCGAACCCAGGCCCGTGCGCACGGGCGCCCTCGTGGGCGATCAGTTCGAAGTGACCGACGGGCTCGCCGAGGGGGAGCGGGTCGTGGTGCGGGGCAACTTCATGATCGACTCCGAGAGCCGCCTGCAGGCGTCGCTCTCGGCCTCGCCGGCGGACGCGGGCGCGCGCTGACCCACCGCTACCAGCGCAGCGCGCGCGCGAGCGCGTCGAGGCTCGCCGACGCGGGCAGGCGGTGCAGGTTGACCAGCACCGCGCTCGCGAGCGGCACCACGAGCGGGCGGGCGAACTCGAGCAGCGCGCGCAGCGAGCCGAAGAGGTCGGGCGCCTGCGCGACGCGGTCGTGCAGCGACGAGAGCTGCATGAGCTCGTCGCGCTCGGCGGGCGAGAGCTCGGCGAGGCGCGGCCACAGCGCGGCGACGCGGGCCTGTAGCTCGTCGAGCGTGCGGTCGCGCCGCGCGTTGACCACCGCGGCGATGACCACCTGCTGCACGACGAACTGCGCGCCCGTTGACGCCACCGCGCCGCACAGCACCAGCGCCGCGAGCACCGGGCCGAGGAGCCCCAGGCCCGGCAGCACGAGCGGCGCGAGCACGCCGACGGTCGAGAGCGCGGCGGTGACCATCACGGTCCAGTGCCCCGCGCGGGCGAGGGCGCGCACGAGCGGCGAGTGCTGCGGCGCCACGGGGGCGACCGCGTCGGTGTCGCGCGCGAGCAGGGCCATCACGGTGGCCGCGCCCGGCACGTACACGAGGTTGGTCGTGAGGGCAGAGCCCACGGCCACCTGCGCCGCGGCGAAGGGCGCGAGGCGCCCGGTGACCATCGCGAGCGCCGCGGTGAAGAGCGCCACCGTGACGAGCCCGACGCCCGCGCTGAGCGCCGCCTGCCAGCGCAGCGCCGGGCTCGCGTCGAGCAGCGCGCGCGCCCTCGCGAGCGAGGCCGCCGAGAGCGCGGGGATCACGGCCTCGCGAAAGGCCGCGACGACCCAGCGCGCGAGCAGGTCGTAGAGCACCAGGGCCGTGAAGAGCAGCGCCACGGCCCAGGCGTGCAGCCCGAGCAGCGACAGGGGCTCTCCGAGCGCGAGCGCCCCGGCGACCGAGAGGCCACCGAGCAGCAGCGAGCACAGGGCCGCGCGCAGCGCCCAGGGCATCTCGCGCCGCGGCGTGAGCGCGCGCACCACGCGGCGGGCCCAGAGCCCGTCGAGGGCGCGCTCGAGGTCGCGGGAGAGGTCGTCGGCGACGGCGGCGTCGTGGCGCGTGGGAGGGTTCAACGTGAGCGATTGATACAACGGCGCGGAACGGTGGTTCCAGGGCGCTACGGCAGCGCTCGAGGGCTCCCCGAAGGCCTTCGGCACCCCCTCGGGAACGTCCGGGGGCTCCCGCAGCACTTCGACACGCCCCCGGATTCGTCCGCCCCCCTGTCGAAGCCCTTCTGCATGCGCCCGGATCCGTCCGCCCCCCTGTCGAAGCCCTTCGACACGCTTCCGGATCGCCCCGCCCCCCTGTCGCAGCCCTTCGGCACCCCCTCGGGGAGTCGCCGGGCGCTACCCGCGGGCCCGCGGCGCCTTCGCGACCCGCGCGAAGAGGGCGCGCTTGAGGCCCTCGACGGTGAGCGCGTAGGCCGTGGCGATGCCGACGACCAGCGCGAGCAGCGGCAAGGGCATCGCCACGAGCGAGAACCACCGCGCCGCGGGCGAGTACGGCAGCGCCAGCGCCACGAAGCCCACGAGCGCCGTGGCGACCACGAGCGCGCGGCCCGGGCGGCTGCGCCAGAAGGGGCGGCGCGTGCGCACCACCAGGGCCACGAGCAGCTCGGTGCCGAGCGACTCGACGAACCACCCCGTGCGGAACGTCTCGGGCGTCACGCGCAGCGCCATGAGGGCCGCGAAGGTCAGCCCGTCGAAGACCGAGCTCACCAGGCCGAAGAGCACCATCGCGCGGCGGATGAAGGTGAGGTCCCAGCGCTGCGGGCGGGCGACGAACTCGGGGTCGACGCGGTCGCGCGCCAGGGCCATCGCGGGCATGTCGGAGAGGAAGTTGTTGAGCAGCACCTGCGTCGCCAGCAGCGGCAGGAAGGGCAGCACCAGCGACGCGGCGGCCATGCTCAGCATGTTGCCGAAGTTCGCGCTCTCGGTCGTGAGGATGTACTTGAGCGTGTTGCTGAAGGTGGCGCGGCCCTCTTCGATGCCCGCGCGCAGCGTGTCGAGGTCGCGGCGCAGGAGCACGAAGTCGGCCGCGTCGCGCGCCACGTCGACGGCGCTCTCGACCGAGATGCCCACGTCGGCCGCGTGCAGCGCGGGCGCGTCGTTGATGCCGTCGCCCATGTACCCGACCACGTGGCCCGTGCGCCGGAGCGCGAGGATGATCCGCTCCTTCTGGTTGGGGTCGACCTCGGCGAAGAGCGTCGTGCGCTCGGCCACGTGCCACAGGGCCTCGTCGCTCATCGCGGCCATCTGGCGTCCCGTGAGGGTTCCCTCGACCGCGAGGCCGATGGCCGACGCGAGGTGGCGCGCCACGTCGAGCTGGTCGCCCGTCACCACCTTGAGCGCCACGCCGAGCGCGCCGAGGTCTCGCACCACCGCGTCGACGCCCGCCTTCGGGGGGTCGAGGAACAGCAGGAACCCTTCGAACACCATCGCCCGCTCGTCGCGCGCCTCGTACGCCTCGCGCCGCGGCCCCGTCGCCGTCGCGACGCCGAGCGCGCGGATGCCGTCGGCGCTCCACGCATGGAAGCGCGCGACGAGCTCGCCACGGTGCCCTGCGTCGAGGGGGGCGATCTGGCCGTCGCCCGTGCGCACGTGGTCGCAGGCCGAGAGCACGGGCTCGACGGCGCCCTTGGTGATGATGGTGCACCGCCCGTCGGGCTCGCGCACCACGACGCTCATGCGCTTGCGCTGAAAGTCGTAGGGCACCTCGTCGACCTTGGGGGGAGGGGCCTCGACGTTGTCGACGGCGGCTCGCGCGCGGATGGCGTCGTCGAGGGGGTTGGTGAGGCCCGTCTCGAGGGAGGCGTTCCAGCACGCGAGGCGCAGCACCGAGGGCGAGTCGCCGCCGTCGGGGCCCACGGCGCGCTCGAGGCGCACGGTGCCCTCGGTGAGGGTGCCGGTCTTGTCGGTGCAGAGCACGTCCATGCTGCCGAAGTTCTCGATGGCGCTCAGGCGGCGCACGACCACGCCGCGCGCGGCCATGGCGCGGGCGCCGTGCGCGAGCGTGATCGAGAGGATCGCGGGCAGCATCTCGGGCGCGAGCCCCACGGCGAGCGCGATGGCGAACAGCAGCGAGTCGGTGGGCGGCTTGTGGCGCAGCACGCCCGCGGCGAACACCACGAACACCAGCGCCACCATCACGCGCGTGAGCAGGTAGCCGAAGCGGCGGATGCCGCGGTCGAAGTCGGTCTCGGGCGGGCGCAGCGCGAGGCGCGCGGCCAGGGCGCCGTACTCCGACGAGGGCCCCGTGCGCACCACCACCGCGCGCGCCACGCCGCTCCGAACGCTGGTGCCTTGAAAGACCACGTTGCGTCGCTCGGCGAGGGGCGCGTCGGGCTCCGACGGGGCGGCGCGCTTCTCCGCGGGGAGCGTCTCGCCGGTCATCACCGCTTGCAGCGCGTAGAGGTCCTTGGCGTCGAGCAGCACGGCGTCGGCGGGCACGAGGCTGCCCGCGGTGAGGGCGATCACGTCGCCGGGCACGAGCTCCGCCGAGGCCACGGTGACCTCGGCCCCGTCTCGCAATGCGACCGCGCGCGCGGCGATGCGGGCGCGCAGGGCCGCGATGGCGACCGAGGCGCGGCGCTCTTGAACGGCGCCGATCACGCTGCCGAGCACCAGGATGCCCGCCACCACGATCGCGTCGGCCCACTCGCGCACCGCCGTCGAGACGACGGCCGCGAAGAGCAGGAGCCACGCGAGGGGGTTGCGCGCCTGCGAGAGGATCGCGTCGATCGTGGGCCCGCGCCCGCGGCGCTCGAGGGTGTTGGGGCCGTGCTCCGCGAGACGCCTCCGCGCCTCGTCGCTCGTGAGCCCCGAGGGGCGCGTGTCGAACGAGGCGAGCAGGCGCTCCGTGGTCATCGCCCAGTACGCAGGGGCGCTCGCGTCGCGCGTCGGGTCGGGGCTCACGCCGCGGCGGCTGCATCGCACATACCGCCGAGAGAGTGCGGCCGCGCGGTGAGAGCATTCGGCACGGGCCGTGAAGCCCTCACGCCCATGATGTTCAAGGACCGCACGGACGCAGGCAGGCGCCTCGCGAAGGCGCTGATCGGGTACAAGCGCGAGCGGCCGCTGGTGCTGGCGCTGCCGCGCGGGGGCGTGCCCGTGGGCTACGAGGTGGCGCGGGCGCTCGAGGCTCCGCTCGACGTGCTGGTGGTGCGAAAGCTCGGCGCCCCGTGGCAGCCCGAGTACGCCATCGGCGCGGTGGCCGAGGGGGGCGTGGTGCTCGTCGAAGACGCCGCCGCGCGGCTGGGCATCGGCGAAGAGGCCCTCGCCGAAGCCGCCGCGCGAAAGCAGGGCGAGATCGAGCAGCGCATCAAGATGTTCCGCGACGGGCGTTCGCTGCCTGAGGTGCGCGGGCGCACCGTGATCGTCGTCGACGACGGCATCGCGACGGGGGCCACGGCGCGCGCGGCGCTTCGCGCGATTCGCGTGAAGGAGCCCGCGAGGCTGGTGCTCGCGGTCCCCGTCGCGGCGGCGGACAGCGTGGCGGTGATGCGCGGCGAGGTCGACGACCTCGTGTGCCTCTCGGCGCCCGTCGACCTCATGGCCGTGGGCTGCTGGTACGAGGACTTCGAGCAGGTGAGCGACGAGGCCGTGGTGCAGTGGTTGAAGAAGGCGCGGGCGCTGCGACCGCCCACGTGAAGCGCGCTCAGCGCACGGGCACCGCGGGCGGAACGGGCGGCGCGCCCGGCGGTCCCATCGGGCCGCGCGGCCCCATGGGGCCGGGGCCGTAGCCGGGCCGGGGGCCGTAGCCGGGGCGCGGGCCGTAGCCGTACGGCTGCACGGGCACCGCCATCGGCGCGGGCGGGCCCGGCGGCGGCGGCACGATCGTCACGCCCGGCGGTCGCACGAGCACCGCGGGCGGCGGGGCCACGACCGTGCGATGGCCGCTGTACCAGTTGGGGTAGCGACGCACGTGCACCCCGCCCTGGAGGTACGGGTAGTAGCTGCCGTAGCTGCCGTTCCAGCAGTAGAGCTGCTCGTAGCCGCCGTAGGGGTCGTCGAGCCAGGTCCAGTAGCAGCGGTTGGTGTCGTAGTAGCCCACGCCGTAGGGGCCGTGCACCCGCGCGACGCACGAGGGCATCGCCGCGAGCAGCGCCAGGGTGGCGAGCGCGGTTCGTGTGTTCGAGGTCATCGTCCGCTCCTCCTCGCGCGCTCGCGGTGACACATCGTGAAGCGCGCGCGTGATCGCAAGCGCCGCGGGCATCGCCCTCGAACGTGCAGGCATCGCGCCACGAGGCGCGTGCGATGGCACGGCGCGTGGTTTTCACCGACACCCACGTGGAGGGATGGTGATGAGTCACAAGAAGCTGCTGTTCCGCTCCGAGGCTCGGGAGAAGGTGCTGCGGGGGGCGACGGCGCTCGCCGACGCGGTGCGCGTGACGCTCGGCCCCAAGTCGCGCTGCGTGCTGCTCGAGCGCAAGTGGGGCGCGCCGCTCGTGTGCGACGACGGGGTGACCATCGCCAAGGAGCTCGAGCTGCCCGACCCCGCGGAGGACCTCGGCGCGAAGATGATCCGCCAGGCCGCCGAGCGCACGGGCGACGTGGTGGGCGACGGCACGACCACGGCGGCGCTGCTCGCGCACGCGGTGTTCTCCGAGGGCCTGCGCAACGTGGTGGCGGGCGCGAGCGCGGTGGACCTCAAGCGCGGGCTCGACCGCGGCGTGGTCGCGGCCGTCGAGGCCATCAAGGCCCTGTCGCGCCCGCTGGTGAGCCGGCGCGAGAAGGCCCAGGTGGCGAGCATCTCGGCGCACGGCGACGCGAAGCTCGGCGAGCTCGTGGCCGACGCGGTCGAGCGCGTGGGGGCCGACGGGGTGATCTCGGTCGAGGAGGCGAAGGGCACCGAGACGACGCTCGAGGTCGTCGAGGGGATGCAGTTCGACCGGGGCTACCTCTCGCCGTACTTCGTCACCGACGCCGAGCGCATGAAGGCCGTGCTCGAAGAGGCCTTCGTGCTCGTCTCCGAGCGCAGGGTGACGGCCATGAAGGACCTCTTGCCCGTGCTCGAGTCGATCGCGCGCCAGCAGCGCCCGCTGCTGCTCGTGGCCGACGAGGTCGAGGGCGAGGCGCTCGCGACGCTGGTGGTCAACAAGCTCCGGGGCACGCTCTCGTGCTGCGCGGTCAAGGCCCCGGGCTTCGGCGACCGGCGCAAGGAGATGCTCGCCGACCTGGCCGTCCTCACGGGCGCGCAGGTGATCTCCGAGGAGCTGGGGTCGAAGCTCGAGGACGTGACCCTCACGGACCTCGGCCGCGCGCACCGCGTCGAGGTCGACAAGGACCACACCACGGTGATCGCCGGCGCGGGCGCGGCCGACAAGGTCAAGGCGCGGGTGAAGGAGGTCCGCGTGCAGATCGAGCGGGCCACGAGCGACTACGACCGCGAGAAGCTCCAGGAGCGCCTCGCGCGGCTCGCGGGCGGCGTGGCGGTGATCCGCGCGGGCGCGCCCTCGGAGGCCGAGCTCAAGAAGCGCAAGGAGGCCTTCGACGACGCCATCAGCGCCACCAAGGCCGCCCTGGCCGAGGGCGTGGTGCCGGGCGCGGGCCTCGCGCTGCTGCGCGCCATCGACGCCGTGGCCCGTGAAGAAGAGAAGGCCGCGGGCGACGAGCGCACGGGCCTGACCATTCTCAAGCGGGCGCTCGAGGCGCCCACGCGGCAGCTCGCGGAGAACTCGGGCGTCGACGGCGGCGTGGTGGTCGACCGCATGCGCGCGGGCAGCGGGTCGTACGGCTTCGACGCCGCGCAGCGCGCGTACGTCGACCTCAGCGAGGCGGGCATCATCGACGCGACCCGGGTCGTGCGCACCGCGCTCGAGAACGCCGTCTCGGTGGCGAGCGTGCTGCTGCTCACCGAGGCGACCATGACCGAGATCCCCGAGGAGAAGCCCGCGGCCCGTCACGAGCTCGAGGAGTGACGGCCGCGGCCTTGCAGCACGTCACGGAGACGAGGAGGCGAACATGACCACGACATGGATCCTGGTGGCGCACCGCAGCGGCGCGACGATCTACGCGCACACGACGCCGGGCTCGCTCACGCGGGTGCGCGAGGTGCCGCACCCCGAGGGGAGGCTCCAGAGCCGCGAGATCGGCGAGGACAGGCCCGGGCGCAGCTACGAGGGCCACGGCACGCACCGCAGCGCGATGGACCCCGAGGTCGAGCTCACGCGCGAGGTCGAGCACGCGTTCGCGCGCTCGCTGGCCTCGGCGCTGGCCTCGGCGCGCAACGACCACGCGTACGAGCGGCTCATCCTGATGGCCGAGCCGCGGATGCTCGGCGAGCTGCGGGCGGCGCTCGACGCGCACACCGCGGCGGCGGTGGTGGGCTCGGTGGCGAAGGACCTTCCGCGCGCCAGCGACACCGAGGTGCGCGCGCACCTGCGCGACCTCGTCAACGTCTGACCGCGCGCAGAGGGGAGGGCCCCGATGGTGACCCCGCGGCGCATCGCGACGGCCGTCGCCGACCTCTTCGGCGCGCGCGAGGAGCGCGCCCGCATCGCCCGCGCGGGCGTCGAGGACGAGGGGCACGGCTACGACCTGCTGGGCCTGCACCCGGAGTTCCTCGCCGCGGCGCTCTCGGCCACGCGGTGGCTCTACACCACGTGGTTCCGGGTGCGCTCGCGCGGGGTCGAGCGGGTGCCGCCGTCGGGCCCGGCGATCGTGGCCGCCAACCACGGCGGCACGCTGCCCGTCGACGCCGTGCTCCTCGCGCACGACCTCGTGCGCCGCGCCGAGCCGCCGCGCATCCCGCGCGTGGTGACCGACCTCTTCGTGCCCGCGTTCCCCGTGGTGGGCACGGTCTTCTCGCGCGTCGGCGTCGTCACGGGCGCGCGCGAGGTCGTCGAGCGGCTGCTCGAGCGGGGAGAGCTCCTGGTGATCTTCCCCGAGGGCACGCCGGGCATCGGCAAGCCCTACCGCGAGCGCTACCGCCTCAAGCCCTTTCGCGTGGGCT
>JBDHVF010000303.1:0-8792 GCA_039809605.1 Polyangiales bacterium
GAGAGGGGAGCGCTGCCGCCACTCGACCGCATGCGCCGAGATCGACCGTGGGCCCGAGGACGAACGGGCCGTCGCGTCGTGGCGCCCGACGAGGCGCAGCCCAAGCTCGCGCTGGCGACCGACGAGGCGCAGCACGTTTGCGACCGATCCCTACGCTGCCAGTTCACTGGCGGCAGCGCTCCCCTCTCCCGCGCCCTCGCGGGAGAGGGGCGGGGGGGTGAGGGTATGCAGGCTACTCCGAGGCACCCCCTCCCGCGTCCGCGGGAGGGGGACGGGGGGAGGGCCCTCGACGCCGCGCGCATCACCGGCGCCCGCGGCGACGTCGTCGAGCTGCGCGCGTGGGGCTTCGTCCCGCCGCCGCGGGCTGTGTGGGAGCGCCTCTCGCCGACGATCACCGCCCTCGTCTCGGTCGGTGCCACGGGCTCGCCGCTCGCGTGGGACGCCTCCGCCGACGCCGACTGCCTCGCGCCCCTCTCGCTCTACGAGCAGTCGTCGTGCGTGGCGCTCCTGCCCGCGGGCGCTCGCTGGGACCCTTCGCTCGCCACCGTGACCGCCCCGCTCGGCGAGGCCGCGGGCGGCGCGACGCTCTGGTCGCTGGGCTTCCGAGGGTACGCGGGGCTCTCGCGCGTGTCGGCCCTGCGCGACGGCGCCGAGTGCGCGGGCGCCGACCTCGAGGTGCGCACCCGCAAGGTCGACCCCGCGGGCGCCTGGCGCGCCATGCTCGACGACCTCGCGCGCGCCGACCTCGCGCTCGCGGTGTTCGAACCGTCGCCCGTCGAGCTCGCGTGGACCGACGACGAATCGCGCGGGGCGCGCTCGGCCCTCGAAGAGTTCCTGCTGCTCCGCTCGATCGTCGAGGGCCAGTGGCTCTCGGAGGCACTGCGCCGCGTCGCGCGCGACCCCGCGTCGGGCCTCACCGCCGAGCCCCGCGCCGTGCCCGCCCACCGCGCCGTTCACGTCCGCCCCGAGGAGCTCGCCGCCCGCGGGCTCTCTCCCTCTCATCATCACGGGGCGTCGTCTCGCGGCGCCGCGCGCGAGCACGCCCCCGTAGTCACGCGCGACGTGCCCGAGAACCGCTTCGTGCTGCACGCGCTCTCGTCGTTCGAGCGCCGCGCGCGCGACCTCGCCCGCGGAGCTCGCCCCCTCGCGCCCTCGATGCTCCGCGCCGCGTCGAGCCTCGCAGACCGGGTAGGCGCCATGCGCGACGAGCTCTCTCACGGCGTGCTGCGGGGCGTGGGCGAGCTCTCGACCTCGGCGCCGCTCGGGTCGATCGCGCTTCAGCGCAGGCGCGGCTACCGCGAGGTGCTGGCCGCGTGGCTGCGGCTCGCATCGGCGCCCGGCGCGCTCGCGTGGCGCGGCGACGACCGCATCGGCCTGCGCGACGCGCCGAGGCTCTACGAGCGGTGGTGCGCGCTCACCGTCGCCGAGGCGCTGGGCTTCGACCCCACGGTGTGTGCGAGGCTCGCGGCGGGCGCGGGCGAGGGGCGCTCCGCGGTCGACGGTCGCGAGGTCTCGCTCGCCTCGCAGCGATCGCAGCGCGGCGCCTCGTACTCGTTCGACTACCGCCCCGACCTCACGCTCGTTTGCGGAACCCGACGGTTGCACCTCGACGCCAAGTACCAGCTCGATGAAGAGACGCTCACGGGCGACGAGGCCCCGCGCGAGGCCGTGGTGAAGATGCACGCCTACCGCGACGCCATCGCGGGAACGTGGGGCGCCTACGCGCTCTATCCGGGCGACGGAGACCGCGGTCTGCGCTTCGAAGCGCCCGGCGGGGGAGGGGTCGGCGCGCTCCCGCTGCGACCGGGAGGAAGCTCTCTCGGCGCGCAGCGCGAGGGGCTCGTCGAGATCGTGCGACGTTTTCTCCGCGCAGGTTGAGGGCGCGACGCTGTATCAATGCGTCCCCCGACGATGTTGCGCCCGACCCCCGAACAGCTCGCCACCCTCGACGGCTTCGAACGCGTGGCGTTCGAGATCGCCGACCAGGTGAACCGCCACCCCTCGCTCAAGCGCGCCAGCCACGCCTTTCTGCGCTCCATCGGGCGCACGTGGGTGCGCGAGAGCACCAAGAATCTTTTGCACCTTCGCGGCGAGGAGGTGCTCTCGAAGCTCGACCCCGACCGCGGGGTCTTTCTGGTGGCGAACCACCGGAGCTTCTTCGACTTCTACGTGATCGCGTCGGTGGCGCTGCGCCACGCGCCGTGGATCGAGCGCATGTACTTCCCCGTGCGCGCCAACTTCTTCTACGAGCGCCCGCTGGGGGTGTTCGTGAACGCGATCATGTCGGCGATGGCGATGTACCCGCCGGTGATGCGCGAGGGCCCCAAGCGCGCGTTCAACCAGTACACCGTCGACGTGATCGCCGAGCTCGTGCGAGAGCGCGGCACCATCGTGGGCTTTCACCCCGAGGGCACGCGCAACCGCGGCGACAACCCCTACGAGCTCCTCTCGGCGAACGTGGGAACGGGCTCGATCGTGCACCAGGCGCGGCCCATCGTGCTGCCGGTGTTCACCCTGGGGCTCATCAACGACTTCCCGCGGCAGGTGCGCAGCAACTTCGACGGCACCGGCGCGCCCGTCACCATGATCTTCGGCGAGCCGCTCGACCTCGAGCGCTTCTACGAAATGCCCGCTCGCCTGCGCACCTACAAGGAGCTCGCCGAGCACATCCGCGACGCCCTCACCGAGCTCGGCCAGCGCGAGCGCGCCATGCGCGAGGAGCTCGGCCTGCCGAAGATGTCGCCCTGACCGCGGGCGAAACCGGGCGTGCGGCGGGCGAATCAGGGTCCGCGGCGGGCGAAACCGGGCGTGCGTCGGGTGAATCAGGGCGTGCGGCGGGTGAAACCGGGTGCGCGGCGGGCGAATCAGGGTGTGCGGCGGGCGAAACCGGGTGCGCAGCAGTCGCGAGGTTCCTCGCCCCAAGGTCGCCAAAACCCTCAGCGCGTCGCGCCGCGCGCCCCGTTGGGGAAGCAGATGTGAATGAGCCCCGTGCGCGGGTCGAGCTCGCCGCACGGCACCGCGTCGTTCGAGCGAGCGTCACGCGCCCGGCTGCCGTGCGCGCGATCGTGGCCGTGCCGTCGCTCGCCGGGCTCGTCGGCCACCGCGCGCGCGTCGGCGCCTGCGTCTTCGGTCGCGACGGGCTGTGACGAAACCACCTGCGGCGCAGGCGGCGCGAGCTCGACGACGGTCGTCGCGGGCGCCGTCGACGACGCGGCCACGAGAGGCTGCGTCTCGTGCTCCGCTGGCGCCGCTGCGCGCGGGCGCATCGCGACCACCGTGATCGCCACCGCGCACGCGATGATCCCCGCGCCGACCCAGTGCCCCGTGCGTCCCCGCGTCAGCGTGCGCATCGGCGTCGCGGTCGTCGTAGCCGCGCCCGCGCGGGGGGCGCCGGGTGACTCCTTGGCGAACGCTCCCATGTCGAGCGGCATCGTGTCGGAGCGACGCTGCCGCGCCGTCTCGGGAATCTGCGGCGCATGCTGAGAGCGCAGGCCCACCACCGTGGCCGCGCGCATCGAGGCCGCGGCGTCGGCGTGCGTGCCCTGTGACGACGTGAACGCCGAATCCGCGTGGGCGGTCAGTTGCGTCGTCGCGCGGCGTGAGGGGGTGGTGCGCTCGGTCGTCGTGTCGTCGTCAGCGCGGTCCGACGCAGGTGAGGCGTCGGGCTGCGCAGGTTCGGCGAACGGCGCCGTGCCCATGAACTGCGTGGTTCTCGCGCGGCGCCCCTCGTCCCCCATGCGCGAAACCATGACTTCGGTGTCGCGGCTTTGCAACCGCTTGCACTCTGTCGCGAAAGTGCCTGCGCGGCGTTGCGAAAGTGGTTCGATCGACGGCCTAAAGGCTCGAGCCTTTCCGCCGTTCGAGTTGGGTGCGTCGCCCAGCTCACGGAGGTTCTCCATGCGTTCATCGTCCGTTGCCACCGTCCGCAAGACCACCCACGACGACCCGCTGACCGACCAGCCCTCGAACGACGGGGCCGAGCCGAAGGCCGCCAACGACGCGGCGCCGCGGGGAGCGCTCACCGACGCGCAGCGCGCGCAGATCCGCAAGCTCGCGCTCGCGTTCTCGATCGCGAAGCTCATGAAGGCGCCCGCGTACGTGCACGACCGCGTGGCCTGGCTCGACGGCCTCTTCTCGCTGGCGTGGCGCGACCGCGCCCGCATCGTGCGCGTGCCCGTGAAGGGCCGGGTGCTCACCGAGTCCGACCTGCGGCAGTTCGGGCGCACCGTCGAGTACCTGCGCGAGCTCGTCGTCGAGCGGGAGGTCGCCGACGTGGGCGAGCCCGGCGACGCCGCCGAGCCCTCGGTCGCGCCCGAGGAGATGACGCAGCCCGAGCTGCAGTCGGCGCTGCGCGCGTGCGCCCTGCCGCTCTGCGACGCGCTCGCGCTCGAGTTCGCGGACGACGTGGCGGTGTGTCGGGTCGTCTCTCTCGCGCGCGGCGCCCGCTCGGCGGGCAAGGTCACGGCGAGCTACGGGGTGCTGCGCGGCGTGCTGCGCCGCGATGGCATGGCCGGGTGGCTGCGCACGCTGCCCATGGGCGAGGCCGCGACGTGCGAGCGCTTCTGCGCGCTGCTCGACGAGTGGATCAAGCGCACGGGCGAGGTCGCGGCGCAGCCCGTCGACGAGCGCCTCGTCGAGCGCGTGTACCTGCTCGCGCTCGACCAGGCCCGTCGCATCCAGCGCGTGGGCCGCTACCTCGTGGCGAGCGACGCCGCGCGCAAGGGCGACTACGCGTCGTTCAAGTACCCGCGGTCGCGCAAGCCGCGCAAGGCTGCGCCGAAGAACCCGCCCGCGCCGCCCACGCGCTGACCTCGCGCTCGAAGCGCCGACTGAAGGTCAATACACCTGGAGCCCCCAGGGCGGCGACGCGTTCACCAGCACCCCCGCGACGCAGCGCACCCGCACGTCGCGGATGTTCACCCCCGCCTTGTGCGCCGACAGCACGTAGTCGCCCGGCGTCACGTTGAGAAAGAGCACGCCGCCGTCGCGCGTCGTCTCGCGCAGCGAGCGGTCGGGCAGGATCTGGCCAGCGCCGTAGTACTGGAAGTAGATCGGCCCGTCGGCCTCGGGCGGCGTGGGCGAGATGGTCACCGTGGCGCCGGCCTCTCCGTGCGACGGGAACTCGGCGGTGTAGAGCGAGCGGCCGACCTCGGTCACCGTCGTCGCGATCTGGCAGCGGTCGGGCCGTGACTCGGTCGCCGTCACCGACGAGAGCAGGCCGTAGATCGAGTAGTCGGGGGCCTGAAAGGTCAGGCGCTCGAGGCCCGTCATCGGGAGCGCGTGGGTGCCCGTCTGGATCAGCGGATACATCGGGTGGTGCATGCGCAGCGTGACCGTCTCGCCGGGCGCGAGGCCGTCGAAGCGAAACGCCCCGTCGGCGGCCGTGCGCGCGCAGCGCTCGGGGTGCTCGAGCAGGGTCACGTACGCGCCCTCGATGTGGCCGCCTCGCAGCGTGAAGGCGAAGGCGTTGCCGCTGGCGGCGACGCCGCCGTCGGACGCGCCCCCGGCGCCCGCGTCGACGCAGGCCGCGGGTGGCGCCCACGCCATCGTCGCGACGTCAGAGGTCGCGCCGTCGGGCGTCGCGTCCGCGTCGGTGGCGACCGCGGCGTCGGGCGCCTGCGACCCCGACGAGCACGCCGCGAGCGCGGCGCAGAGCACGAAGCAACACACGCGGGGACGGAGCATCGGGGGCACCTCCAACAGCTTCACTCGCCGACCTTGAAGAAGCCCCAGCCCCAGTGGATGTGCGCCGCCACGTCGCGCGCCACGCCCGCCGTCGGGTCGCGCTCGTCGCTCACGTCGCACTCGGAGCCCGCGAGCGAGCGGGCGCGCTCGCGGAGGCTCACCATGTGGGCGATCTCCTCGGGGTCGGCGGCCTCGCTCGGGTCGGCGCGCGGCGACGCGTCGATGACCATCCAGTCGTAGAGGAGCGAGGTGAGCGCGGCGCGCTCGTCTCCCGTGAGCGCGCGCGCCTCGCGCGTCTCGGGCCACCCCATCGGGCGCGCGAGCGACACCGGGTCGCGCGCGCGCCAGCCCGCGTAGCGGCCGTCGACGAAGAGCAGCGACACGTGCGGCGACGCCCCGAGCGCGCGCAGCGCCCCGCGCCCCGCGGCGAGTGTCTCGGCCGCGTCCGATCGCAGCGCGACGAGGGCCGAGAGCGAGAGGTCGAAGAGGGCCACGTCGGCCGGCGCGAGCGAGAACGCGTCGGCGCCGGGCGCGAGGGCGAGCGAGCCGGCCTCGTCAGCGACCTCGGCGACACGATGCAGGAGCGCGTCGTCGATGCGCAGCGCGCGCGGGCGGCTCAGGTACGCCTCGCGCAGCGCGCGGGTGCGGGCGTCGAAGCGCGCCGCGTCGCCCTCGTCGTCGTCGGGCGTGCCCACGCAGCCCTCGGCGCTCCAGCCCACGCTCGTGAGGTCCGCGCGCCAGCGCGTGCGGATGGCGAGCGCGCCGCTCCAGCGCGTGACCGCGTCGGGCGACGGCGCGCCGGGCGAGAAGCGCACGGTCACCCCAGGGGCGAGCTCGAAGTCTTCGCCGGGCGCGCTCGGGGCTTCGGGCACAGCCGTGACGCGATCGTCGGGCGTGGCGAGCGTCCACGACGTCGACGCCCTGAAGCCCGCCGCGCGCAGGAACGCTCGCTCCGCCTCGCCGGGCGCGTCGGTCATCACCGCGAAGCGCGGGGCCTCGCGCGCCTCGGCCTCGGCCCTCGCGGCGTCGAGGAGCGCGCGCCCCACGCCCTGCCTGCGCGCGTCGGCCACCACGTAGAGCGCGTCAACGATGGCAGCGGTGACGGGGCCGCCGCCGGGCGCGCGCACGAGGCGAACGGTCACCAGCCCCACCGCGCGCCCCTCGCGCTCGGCCACGAGCGTGACGCCGTGCTCGTCGGAGGAGAGCCACGCGGCGAGCGCGTCTCCGCGGGCGGCGCGGGCCTCGTCGAGCAGGGCGCCGACGGCGCGGACGTCGCGCGCGGCGCCGAGCGCGCGGCGGATCACCAGTGCGCGCACGGGGACACTCTCAGTTGAGCGAGTGGGGGAGCGCGAGCGCGAAGGGGGCGATCACCGCGTCGAAGCGGCGCCCGTCTTCGCGCGCCATCTGGTAGGTGCCGTGCATCGTGCCGCGCGGGGTGCGCAGCGCGCAGCCGCTCGTGTACTCGAAGGTCTGGCCGGGGCGCAGCACGGGCTGGGCGCCCACGACGCCGTCGCCCTTGACCTCCTGCACGTGGCCGTCGCCGTCGGTGATGATCCAGTGGCGCGAGCGGAGCTGCGCGGTCTCGCCGCCCTCGTTGGTGATCTTCACCGTGTACGCGAAGACGTACTCGCGCTGCGTCGGAGACGAGCGCTCGGGGAGGTAGCTGCTCGACACCGTCACACGGATCCCCTGGGTGATCGCGTTCGACACGGGCCGCACCCTGCCAGCACGCGCCGCGCCGCGCAAGGGGCGCTACGCGAGGGGATCGCCCGCCGAGAAGCCCGCGAACACGGGCTCGGGCGTGAGCGTCACCCCGAGCCTCTCGCGCACCACGTCACGCACGTGCCTCGCCAGCGCGACGAGCTCGCGCGCCGTCGCGCCGCCGCGGTTCACGAGGGCCAGGCTGTGCCGCCGTGACACGGCCGCGCGCCCGAGCGCGGTGCCCCTCGCGACGCCCGCGCGCTCGATGAGCCACCCCGCGGCGAGCTTCACCCCGCCGCCCGGCGCGGCGAAGCGCGGCATCGACTCGCCCTCGGCCAGCGCCCCGAGCGCGCGGGCCCTGGACTCGGCCTCGCGCGCCGTCGCCTCGTCGACCACGGGGTTGACGAAGAACGACCCCGCGCTGCGCGTGTCGGGGTCGGCCTCGTCGAGCACCATGGCCTTCGCGCGACGCAGGGAGATCACCGCGTCGCGCACGCTCGCGAGCGTGGGGGGCGCGCCGCCGCGCTCGACGGCGCGCGAGAGCTCGGCGTACCGCAGCGAGGGGGGGGCGCCGGGGCGCAGCGCGAAGGTGACCTCGAGCACCACGTAGCGGTCGCGCGCCTCGCGCTTGAACACGCTGTCGCGGTAGCCGAAGGCGCAGCGCTCGGGAGGGAGCGTGACGGTGACGCCTTCGAGGCGGTCCCAGGCGCGCACGAGGGTGATGGTGTCGGAGACCTCCTGGCCGTACGCGCCGACGTTCTGGATGGGCGTGGCGCCCACGAGGCCGGGGATGCCCGACAGGCACTCGACGCCCGCGAGTCCCTCGGCGACGGCGCGCGCGACGAGCGGGTCCCAGGGCTCTCCCGCGGCGGCGCGCACGGTGACGCGGTCGCCCTCGCGCGAGAGGGAGACCCCGCGGGTCGCGACGCGCACCACGCGGCCGTCGAAGCCGTCGTCGGAGACCACGAGGTTCGAGCCGCCGCCGAGCACGAGCACGGCCTCACCGCGCGCGTCGCTCTCGCGCACGGCGTCGACGAGGTCGCGCTCGGTCCCGGCGTCGACGAGCTCGCGGGCGGGGCCTCCGATGCCGAGGGTGGTCATCGGGGCGAGGGAGACGTCGGTGTGAACCATCGCGGCGCGTCTACCAGGGAACCGCGCGCGACACCACCTGTGCTAGAGGCGCCGACGTGACGCGCTTCGGGCTCCTCACCACGGGCTACCCCCACCGCGGCGACCCGGTCGCCGGCTCGTTCGTGCGCGCCATGGCCCGCGCGCTCGCCGCCCGCGGCCACGGGGTGCGGGTCGTGTGCGCCGCGCGCCGGGAGGGCGACGGCTGGGACGAGCCCGCGCGCGACGAGGGCGTCGAGGTGATCGCGGCCCCCTACGCCTTCGGCGAGACGTTCTAC
>JBDHVF010000304.1:0-8750 GCA_039809605.1 Polyangiales bacterium
GTCGCCCGCGGAGCTGCGCGCGCTCAGCCCCGCGCCCCGCGACGCCGAGGTGCTCCGCTGGCTGCGCGCGGGCGCCGACAACGACACGGCCGCCGCCCGCGACCCGTGGGCGCTCGCGTCGCCCTCGCGCGTCAGCGGCGCGTGGTGGGCCCGCCTGGTCGAGCGCGACTACTACTACGCCGAGTCGCGCGACGGCGCGCTCCTGTGGGTCTTCTTCGATCGCGTGCGCGGGCGGTGGTTCCTCCATGGCGTCGTCGATTGAGCACGGCTTCGCGCCGCTGTGGGTCAAGAGCGCCTACAGCTTCCTCGAAGGCGCCTCGCAGCCCGGCGAGCTCGTCGTGCGCGCGAAGGAGCTCGGCCTCGCCGCGCTCGCCCTCACCGACCGCGACGGCGTCTACGGCGCCGTGCGCGCCCACGTGCGCGCGAAGGAGCTCGGCGTGAAGCTCCTGCTCGGCGCGCAGGTCACCACCGACGCGGGCGTCGTCGTGCTGCTCGCGACCGACCGCGCGGGCTGGGCGTCGCTCTGCGAGCTGCTCACCGTCGGGCGCATGCGCTCGCCCAAGGGCGAGAGCCTGGTGACCACCGATGAGGTCTGCGCCCACGCGCGCGGGCTCGTGGCGCTCGCGCCCGAGGCCCCGCTCATCCCGACGCTGCGCGACGCGTTCGGCGGCGCCCTCTACGCGCTCGCGGCGCGGCACCTGCGCGACGACGAGCTCGCGCGCGAGCGGCGGCTGCGCGACGAGGCGCGGCGCGCGGGCGCGCCCGTGGTGGCGGGCGTCGAGGTGCTCTACCACGACCGCGCGCGACGGCCCTTGCAAGACGTGCTCACGTGCATCCGCCACGGGTGCACGATCGTCGAGGCGGGGCGGCGCACGCGGCCCAACGCCGAGCACGCGCTGCCCTCGGCCGCGGAGGTGTACCGCCGCTTCGCCGACGACCCGCGCGCCGTCGCGCGCACCCGCGAGGTCGCCGCGCGCTGCGCGTTCTCGCTCGACGCGATCCGCTACCGGTACCCCGCCGAGCGCGTGCCCGACGGAGAGACGCCCCTGGGCTGGCTCCGCACGCTCACCCTCGACGGCGCGCGCGGCCGCTACCCCGGGGGGATCCCCGCGCACGTCGGCGAGCAACTCGACAAGGAGCTCAGCCTCATCGAGGAGCTCGACTACGGCGGCTACTTCCTCACGATGCACGAGATCGTGCGGTTCTGCGCCGACGAGAGCATCCTGTGTCAGGGGCGCGGGAGCGCGGCCAACAGCGCCGTGTGCTACTGCCTCGGCATCACGGCCGTCGACCCGCTGGCGATGGGGCTCCTGTTCGAACGGTTCCTGAGCCGCGAGCGCGCCGAGCCGCCCGACATCGACCTCGACATCGAGCACGACGAGCGCGAGCGGGTGATCCAGCACGTGTACTCGAAGTACGGGCGCGACCGCGCGGCCATGGTGGCGAACGTGATCCGCTACCGCGCTCGCTCGGCGCTGCGCGACGTGGGCAGGGTGCTCGGCATCCCCCAGACCGAGCTCGACGGAATCGCCCGGCAGACGAGCCACTGGGACTCGTCCCTCGACCCCGCGGCCCTCGCCGCCGCGGGCGTCGACCCCGAGGCGCGCGCCTTCCGCATGCTGCGCGCGCTCACCGGGCAGCTCGCCGACATGCCGCGGCACCTGTCGATCCACCCCGGGGGCTTCCTCCTCGGGCACGAGGCCGTGACCTCGCTCGTGCCCGTCGAGCCCGCCACCATGGAGGGCCGCACCGTCATCCAGTGGGACAAGTACGACGTCGACGACCTCGGGCTCTTCAAGGTCGACCTGCTCGGCCTCGGCGCGCTCACCGCGGTGCACCGCTGCTTCGACCTCCTGCGCGAGCACGCGTCGCTCGACCTCTCGATGGCGACGGTGCCCACCGAGGACCGCGCAACCTACGACATGCTCTCGCGCGCCGACACCGTGGGGGTCTTTCAGGTCGAGAGCCGCGCGCAGATGTCGATGCTCCCGAGGCTCAAGCCGCGGACCTTCTACGACCTGGTGATCCAGGTGGCGATCGTGCGGCCGGGGCCCATCCAAGGCGGCATGGTGCACCCGTACCTCCGCCGCCGCGAAGGCGCGGAAGAGGTCACGTACCCGCACCCCGACGTCGAGCGCGTGCTCTCGAAGACCCTCGGCGTGCCCATCTTTCAGGAGCAGGTGATGCGCCTCGCGATGGTGGCCGCGGACTACACCCCCGGCGAGGCCGACCAGCTCCGCAAGGACATGGGCGCGTGGCGCTCGTCGGGGCGCATCGAGCAGCACCGCGACCGGATGATCCCGCGCATGGTGGCCAAGGGCATCGCGCAGGACTTCGCCGAGCGCGTCTTTCAGCAGGTGCTCGGCTTCGGCGAGTACGGCTTCCCCGAGAGCCACGCGGCGTCGTTCGCGCTCATCGCGTACGTGACCGCGTGGCTCAAGCGCCACCACCCCGCGGCCTTCGTGTGCGCCATGCTCGACGCGCAGCCCATGGGCTTCTACGCCCCCTCGACGCTGCTCGAAGACGCGCGACGTCACGGCGTCGCCGCGCTCCCCGTCGACGTGAACCACTCGCGCTGGCGCTGCTCGCTCGAGCGCAGCGCCGACGGCTCGCTCGCGGTGCGCGTGGGCCTGCGGTACGTCTCGGGCCTCTCGCGCTTCGAGCCCTCACCCCCGTACCGCTCGGTCGAGCACTTCGCGCGCACCGCGCGGCTCCCGAAGCGCGCCCTCGTGGCGCTCGCCGAGGCGGGCGCGTTCGGCAGCCTCGTCGGAGACCGCCGCGAGGCCCTCTGGGCGGTGCACGGCGTCGCCGCGAGGCTCGGGCTCCCGCTCGACGCCGACGCCGACGAGCCCCCCGTCGCGCTCGCCGCCCTCACGCCCGACGAGGCCGTCACGTGGGACTACCTCGCGGCCTCGCACTCGACGCGCGGGCACCCGATGGAGCGCTACCGCGACGCGCTCGCGCGGGAGGGCCTCCCCGACGCCGCGGCGGTCTCGCGCATGCGCGACGGCGCCCGCGTGCGCTACGTGGGCATGGTGATCTGCCGCCAGCGCCCCGGCACCGCGAGCGGCGTGACCTTCTTCACGCTCGAAGACGAGTCGGGCTTCGTCAACCTCGTGGTGTGGCGCGACGTGTTCGAAGCCCACGCGCTCGTCGCGCGCACGGCGCGGGTGCTCGACGTGAGGGGCCGCGTGCAGCGCGCCGGCGGCGTGGTGCACGTCGTGGTCGAGGCGCTCGCGGTCCCGACCTTTCTCGCGCCCCCCGAGGCCGCCGCGAGGTCGCGGGACTTTCACTGACGTCGCGCTACAGCGCGCTCGACACCATCACCGCGAGCCCGAAGAGCGCCAGCAGGATCGCCGCCCCCGCGACGCCGAGCGCCAGGAACGGCCGGCGGTCGATCGCGTGCGAGGCCTCGGTGCCCATGCGCTTCATCATCGTGGCGGGGCACTCGACCGGGCAGTGGCCCTCCTCGATGCGCTGCAGGCGGTCGAGCATCTCGGTGACCGAGCGGTAGCGCTGCGCGGGGTTCTTCGAAACGCCGTGGCGGATGAAGTGCGCGAGGTCGGCGGGCACGTGCGGCTGGTGGCTGTTCACCACGTGAACGGCGAAGGGCACCTCGTCGCGCATCACGCCCGCGACGCACTCGGTGACCGTCGAGCACCGCGCCAGGTAGTGCTCGAGCGTCATGAGCTCGTGGAACATCACGCACAATGAGTAGATGTCGCTGCGCTCGTCGAGCCGGTCGCCCTCGCCGCGCGCCTGCTCGGGCGACATGTACGCCGGCGTGCCGAGCAGCGACCCGGCCACCGTGCGCATGCGCGCCTCGCGCCCGCCGCCCTTCGGCGCCGTCAGCGTCTTCGCCGCGTCGCTCACGGGGAAGCCCACGTGGTCGTCGTGCACGCGCCGCGCGAGGCCCCAGTCCATCACCAGCACCTCGCCGTAGCGGCCCACCATCACGTTCGCGGGCTTGATGTCGCGGTGGATCACCCCGCGCGCGTGCGCGTACTGCACCGCCCGGAGCACCTGGCGGAACACCTCGACGCGGCGCTCGAACGAGTAGCGCGCGTGGTACTCCCGGTCGCCCGCGGCGAGGCGATCGATGACCTGCTCGAGGGTCTCGCCCTCGACGTACTTCATCACGTAGTAGTAGCGCCCGTCGGGGCCCACCCCGACGTCGTGCACGGGCACGATGTTCGGGTGGTCGAGCACGCCCAGCACGCGGATCTCTTCGACGAAGCGCGCCACGATGCCCGGGTCGTCGAACTCGGGCAAAAGGCGCTTGATCGCCACCGGGCGGTCGATGTCGTTGTCGCGCGCGAGCAGCACCTCGCCCACGCCGCCGCGCCCGAGCACCTGCGCGGCTTCGAAGCGCTCGCGCGCCGAGGTCACGAGCTGCGGCACGTCGCCCTCGACCGACACGCGCGGCAGCACCGTCGTGCGCACCGTCGAGGCCGTGGGGAGCGAGCTCTGCGGGGGCGTCGCAGACGCGCGCGCCGGAGAGCGCGAGGTGTCGATGAGGGTCGCGTCGTCCATCAGCCGCCAGCGTACATCTTGATGTCGGTCGCGGCCATGAACGCCATGCGGTGCGCCTCGGCCCAGTCGGGGTGGCGCACCATCACGTGCCCGTCGGAGAGCAGCGTCTGCTTCCAGTCGCGGCGGTGCGCGCCGGGGCGCAGGAGCTCGTCTTCGACCACCCACCGCCCGCACGCGCGCAGCCACGGCCCCAGGCCCTCGATGCGCGTGATGCGCCCCTGGCCGAGCGCCCGCTTGAACACGATGGCCGCGTTGTACTTGCGCGCCGTCGGGGCCTCGAAGCGCCCGTGCACCGCCACGCGCGCCCACTCGCGGAACAGGTCGATGTCGCCCGTGTAGTTCATCTGGTCGACCAGGCGCGCCCCGCCGGGCCTGCACCCGATCTCGCCGAACACCGCCTCGCCCTTCGGCGTGAGGAACCACTCCATGTGCGTGAAGCCGTCGCCCATGTTGAGCGCCGAGAGCACCTTGCGACCGAGCTCGACGCCGGGCATCAGCCGCTCCTGGTACATGTCCCTCACGGTGATGATCACCGGCGAGATCCACTCGTTGCTGCGCGCCTCGAGGGGCTTGGGCAGGTACGACGCCACGTTCTCGTACGCGGGTTTGCCGTCGATGCACACGGTGTCGAAGGTGAACTCCTCGCCCGTGACGTACTCCTCGCAGCTCGCCTCGGTCACGCCGCGCGTGCGCTCGAGCACCCGGTCGAGCTCGGCGGCGCTCTCGACCTTGTAGGTGTCGGCGCTGCCCGCGCCCGCGATGGGCTTGATCACCAGCGGGTACCCGATGCGCTCGGCCGCCTCGCGCGCCTCGCGCTCGTTGCGCACGCGCTCCGAGCGCGGCACGCGCAGCCCCGCGGCCTTCACCCGCTCCTTCATGAGCTGCTTGTCGCGAAAGCCCCGCACCGTGTCGACGGACATCCCCGGCACGCCCCAGCGCTCGCGCAGCCGCGCCGCCAGGATCACCAGCGGCTCCCAGTTGGCGAGCACGCGGTCGACCTCGCGCCCGCGGAGCCAGTGCGTGACGCGCTCGATCACGTCGTTCTCGTCCATGATGCGCGGCACCTGGAGCCAGTCGGCCAGGTGCGGCTTGAGCGAGGCGGGCAGGGCCGACGCGGGCTGGTCGCCCACGCCGTAGACCTCGGCGCCGACCTCGACGAGGCCGCGGGTGTACTGCTGCATCTCGGGCGGGTACGACGGAGACAAGAAGACGACGCGCATGGCCGCGGACGCTAACACATCCCGCATTGACGGACGGCGCGAGCGTCGAGGATGCTCCGCGCACACCGATGCCCCGCAACGTCGTCTTCGTCGCGCCCTTTCCCCTCGAGACCACCCTGCGCTTCGTGCGCGCCGCCGCGAAGCTCGACGACGTGCGGCTGCTCGGCGTCGTGCACGAGGCTCCGCGCGGCGACGACGCGCGGCTCTTTCACGACCTCGTGCGCGTCACCGACCCCCTCTCGCAAGACGACGTCGTCGAGGGCGTCGGGGTGCTGCGCGCGCGCCACGGGCAGCCCTTCCGCGTGCTGAGCATCCTCGAGGCGCTCCAGGTGCAGGTGGCCGCCGCGCGCGCGCGCTGGGGCGTCGAGGGAACCGACCCCCGCACCGCCGACCTCTTCCGCGACAAGTCGCGCATGAAGGCCGCGCTCTCGGCCGCGGGCCTTCCCGTGGCGCGCAACCGGCTCCTCGCCTCGGCGCACGACGCGGGGGCGTTCGCCGAAGAGGTGGGCTTCCCCATGGTGCTCAAGCCCCCGGCGGGCATGGGCGCCAGGGCGACCTTTCGCGTGAACGACATGGCCTCGCTCTCTCGCGCGCTCGACGGCATGCGCGTGGGCCCCGAGCGCCCCGTGCTCGCCGAGGAGTTCCTGCGCGGCGAGGAGTTCAGCTTCGAAACCATGACCCTCGACGGCGCGGCGCGCGCGCACTCGATCTCGCGCTACCTGCCGACCTGCCTCGACGTGCTCGAGAACCCGTGGATCCAGTGGGCCTGCGTGCTCCCGAGGGACATCTCGGGGCCCGAGTTCGACGGCGCGCGCGCCATGGGCCTCGCCGCCGTCGGCGCCCTCGGCCTCGACACGGGCATGACCCACATGGAGTGGTTCCGCCGCGCCGACGGCACCCTCGCCATCGGCGAGATCGCGCAGCGCCCGCCGGGCGCCAACATCACCCGCATGACGGGCCTCGCCCACGACGTCGACGCCTACCGCGCGTGGGCCCGCGCCGTGATCGACGGCGAGTTCGACGGGCCGTGGGAGCGCAAATACGCCGTGGGCTGCGCCTTTCTGCGCGGCATGGGCCACGGCCGCGTGGCGTCGGTCACGGGCGTGCACGAGACCCACGAGGCCGTTGGGAAATGGGTCGTCGAGGCGAAGCTCCCCACGATCGGCGCGCCGAAGAGCGACAGCTACGAGGGCGACGGCTACGTGATCGTGCGCGACCCGAGCACCGACGTGGTGCAGCGGCTCATCAAGAAGGTCATCGAGACGGTGCGCGTGAGCTACGCGTAGCGCGGGGGCGCGAACGACACCTCGCCCCTGCCGCTCACGTGCAGGCTCCCGACGCTGCGCTCGCTCAGGGCGAGGCGCTCGGGCTCCGAGAGGTCGCGCGCGAGCGGGCCGACGCGCGTCACGACGCTCCGCTCCGGGTCGCCGTACTCGTACTCGGGCAGCGACAGGTCGGCCGCGCGGAAGGCGGCGCCGCGATGCGACGCGAGCGCGCAGGCCACGGCGGCGGCCGAGCCCCAGAGCGCGCACCCCTCCGCGGGGTCGAGCGGCTCTTCGTAGTTGAACCATTTGACCGGCAGCGTCGTCATTCCGTACGGCATGCGCAGGAGCGGCCGCGGCGCGCACGCGAACAGCGCGCCGGGGGCCAGCGGGGCGTCGGGCGCGTCATCGACGTCGAACCACACGGAGCACCCGCGCGCGGGGGCCCAGCGCGCCCACGCGGCGAGCGCGGCGCGGTCGGGAGTCGCCTCGTTGACGAGCACCGCGCGCCGGGCGCAGGTCGCTTCGATCGCGCGGGAGAGCGAGCTCGTGAGCGCGCCCGTCGCGCCGCCCGGCACGTGCACGACGGCGACGCGGGGGCGCGGCGCGGGCGAGAGCGCCGCGAGCCAGTGCGCGGTGCGCCACGCCCGCTCGAGCCGGCGCATGGGCGCCTCGCGCAGCAGCGCGCCCACGTGCGCGCCGACGCGCCGGTCCACGTCGCCGACCATCGCCTCGATGACCGCGCGGTCCGGGCGCATGCAGAGGCAGTCGGGGTTGAGGAGCTGGAGCATCATGGCCCGCGCGCCGCGGATGATGGTCTCGTAGCCCTCGACGTCGGGCTTGAGGTTCGCGTACGCGAGCGTGCCCTGGAGGAAGCCTCCGTTGGAGCTCTCACCGTCGAGGCGATCGATGCGCTCGAGCGCGGCGCGCAGCTCCGGCGAGCGATCCTCGACGGCGCGCGCCAGATCGACGCCCGACCACGCCGCGCCCTCGGGGAACCCGAGCTGCGCGCGCAGGCGCAGCCGGTCCGCCTCTCCGCCGAGCCGCTCGCGGTAGCGCTTCACCACGGCGGGCACGCAGCCGAAGGGCCCCTTCATGGCGTTGATGCCGTTGCGAAACTCCAGGAGGCGCGCGAGGTCGGGCACTCGCTGCGCGACGCCCTCGGCCGAGAGGTCGCGCTGCGCGCCGAAGCGCAACGTGATGGTGCCCGCGTCGTCGTCGGGCCGCCACACGCGCGGCGCCGGGGCGGTGACCGCGGGCTGCTGCTCCTTCATGAAGGCCGCGAGGCCGTCGGCGTCGAGGGGGTCGCTCGACGTGACCTCGGCGCCGAGGCCGAAGTCGCCGACGAGCGCGACGGGGTCGGTGGGGTCCATGCGGCTCAGCCTCCCTGCGCGTGCGCCCGCGCGCGGTTGACGTCGAGGTGCCCGCGGGTGCGCTCCACGGCGTCCTCGATCCGCGCCGCGAAGCCCTCGTCGAGCGCGTCGAGGGCGGCGAGCGCGAGGTCGATCTCCTCCACCGCGCGGCGGCGGTCGCCCTCGCGGTGCGCGACGTAGGCGCGGGCGTTGCGGGCCCACGCGAGCAGGTACCCGCGGCCCTCGTCGGGGCGCACGTCGCCCGACGCGACGCGGGCGCTCTCGTCGGCGTGGGCGCGCGCCGCGCCGAGGTCTCCGCGGTGCTTCGCGGCGTGCACGGCGAGGCGGTAGTGCGCGTGGGCCCGCGTCGCGGCGCGGCCGGC
>JBDHVF010000305.1:0-8744 GCA_039809605.1 Polyangiales bacterium
GCCCACGCGCACGATCGTGGCGCCGCACGCGACGGCCACCTCGAGGTCGTGCGTCATGCCCATCGAGAGCTCGGGCAGCCTCGCGCGCCCGCCGTGCTCCTCGCGCAGCGCCGCGAGCGCGCGGAACACCGGCGCCGCGGCCTCGGGGTCGTCGCTCGCGGGCGGCACCGTCATGAGCCCGCGGAGGCGCAGGGAGGCGGAGCGCTCCACGGCGTCGAGCACCGCGGCGAGCTGCGCGGGCTCGCAGCCCGACTTGCTGGCCTCGCCCGAGACGTTCACCTGCACGATGGCGTCGAGCGCGCGGCCCGCGGCCTCGGCGCGGCGACCGAGCTCCGCGGCGAGCCTCGCCGAGTCGATCGAGTGAACGGCCGACGCGACGGGCGCCACGGCGCGGGCCTTGTTGGTCTGCAGGTGCCCGATGAAGTGCCAGCGCAGGCCCTCGAGGTCGGCGAGCGCGGCGTGCTTGTCGACGAGCTCCTGCGCGTAGTTCTCGCCGAAGTCGCGCAGGCCGCACGCGTACGCGGCCCGCACGACCTCGGCGGGCCACGTCTTGGTGACGGCCACGAGGCGCACCGACGTGGGGTCGCGGCCCTCGCGCGCGCAGGCGGCGGCGATGCGGGCGCGCACCGCGGCGAGGTTCGCGGCGATGTCGTCGCGCGAGGTCACTCGAGCGGAAAGCCCTCGAGCGCGCCGAGCCGCAGGAGCACCTCGACGACCCGGTGGATCGGCAGGCCCACCACGTTGTGGTAGCTGCCCTCGATGCGCTCGACGAAGGCGCCCGCGCGGCCCTGCACGGCGTAGCCGCCGGCCTTGTCGCGGCCCTCGCCCGTGGCGACGTAGCGGCGCACCTCGTCTTCGCCGAGCGCGCGGAAGGTCACCGCCGTGGTCTCGGCGTACGCGGGCGCGTCGAAGGCGTCGGCGCCGTGGATGACGAAGCCCGTGGTGACGTGGTGCGTGCGGCCCGAGAGCAGCCGCAGCATGCGCCGCGCGTCGTCGTCGTCGCGGGGCTTGCCCATGAGCTCGCCGCCGATGTGGACGATCGTGTCGGCGCAGAGCACCCAGCGCCCCGCCGCGCCGCGCCCCTCGCGGTTGAGCGCGTAGAGCACCGCCGCGCCCTTCTGGCGCGCGAGCCGCGTGGACATCGCGTCGGGGCGCTCGCCGGGCAGGAGCTGCTCGTCGACGTCGACGCCGAAGGCCTCGACGGGGATGCCCACGGTGCGAAGGATCTCCAGCCGGCGTGGGGACTGCGACCCGAGCAGGAGAGGGTTCGACGCTGAGATGCGGTCGTGCATCACGCTTCCAATCGTGCCGCGGTTTGCAGATTCGTCAACAGCGGAGACCCGGCACCGCCGTCAGCGTCTCGCGGCCCCCGCGGCTTCGGGGGCCATGTCGTGTTCGAAGCGGCTCTGGAGGTCGATGGCGCGACCCCCGACGGTCATCTGGATGCGCATCGAGCCCGCGGTGTGGCCGCGCCCGAGGCGGCCGCGACCGAGCTCCACGACGGCCTCGCCCGCGGCGCTGCCCGACCCGTTGACACGCACCCCGCGGAGGTTCGCGCCGGGCGGCGTGCTCAGGGTCATCGCCACGCCCAGCACCGCGGCGCGCGCGGGCCCGGCGCCTCGCACCTGCCGCAGCGTGTAGGTCGCGTCGACGTTCATGTCGAGGCCCCCGGCGCCCGGCACCACGTGGAGCGTGCGCCGCTCGCGCCACGTCGCCCCTGGCGCGACGGGCTCCGCGGGCAGCGCGGCCCCCATCTGGTCGAGCGAGTCGAGCACGCCGTCGAGCACGGGGCGCACCTCGTCGGGCACCTCGCCCGCCGCGCGGCGCGCGACCACGCGGCCCCGCGCGTCCTGCGTGAACGCCCACGTCACGCCCGTGAGCGCCGACGCCACGCGCGCGCGCAGCGCCTCGGGCGCCTGCGCCCCCGAGACGTCCACCCGCAGGATCCGCAGGCGCTGCTCGGCCGACCCGTCGGGGTTCACGCGCACGGTCTCGACCTCGTGGGTCGACGTGCTCACCGTCGGCGCCTCGCCGCCGGGCATCGTCTGCGTGGTGCGCGTGACGTACCGCGCGCGCTGGCCCGCCGCGTATTGAAAGCGCAGCAGGCTCGCGCCCTGCCGCGGCGCGTGCTGCGCGAGGGCGCCCGGGGCCGAGAGCAGCACCCCCGCAAGTACGATCGGATGCGCGCGCATGGGAGGCGCACCGTATCACCGATGGGCCGCGCCCACCACGTCGGCGACGCGCGCGAAGCCCTCGCGCCGCACGCGCTCGGCGAGGCCCCGCGCGATGTCCCTCGCGATCGTGGGGCCCTCGTACACGAAGCCCGTGTACACCTGCACGAGCGACGCGCCCGCGCGGAGCTTCTCCCACGCGTCGTCGGCGGTGAACACCCCGCCCACGCCCACGACCGGGAGCCGCCCGCCGGCGCGCCTCCACAAGCGCGCGATCACCTCGGTCGAGCGCGCGCGCAGCGGCGCGCCCGAGAGGCCGCCGGCGCCCATCGCCGCGACGCGCGCCGCGGGCGTGCGCAGGCCCTCGCGCGAGAGCGTGGTGTTGGTGGCGACGACGCCCGCGAGCCCCTCGGCGAGCGCGAGGTCGGCCACGGCGTCGACGTCGTCGTCGGCGAGGTCGGGCGCGATCTTCACGAGCAGCGGCACGGCGCGGCCCGCGAGCGCGCCCCGCACCGCGCGCACGATGGGCCCGAGCGCGTCGACCGACTGGAGCGAGCGCAGCCCCGGCGTGTTGGGCGACGACACGTTGATCACCAGGTAGTCGGCGAGGGGGCCGAGCCTGCGCGCGCTCTCGGCGTAGTCGCCGGGGGCCTCGTCGAGCGGCGTGACCTTCGACTTGCCGAGGTTCACGCCGAGCACCACGCCCGCGGGCGGTCGCGCCCCGAGCGCACGCTCGACGGCCTCGGCGCCGGGGTTGTTGAAGCCCATGCGGTTGAGCACCGCGCGGTCGGCGGGCAGCCTGAAGAGCCGCGGGCGGTCGTTGCCCGGCTGGGCGCGCGCGGTGACGGTGCCGACCTCGACGGCGCCGAAGCCCATCGCGCCGAGGGCGTTGTAGAGCGCGGCGCGCTTGTCGAAGCCCGCGGCCACGCCCACGGGCGAGCGGAAGCGCACGCCGAAGACCTCGCACTCGAGCGCCGGGTCGTGGCGGTGGCCCACGGCCGCGCGCAGCGCCGCGCGCAGGGCCTTCGAGCGGTGCGCGAGCGCGAGGCCCGCCGAGGCGACCTCGTGCGCGCGCTCGGCGTCGAGGCGGAACATCACGGGCCGCAGCGCGGATTGATAGAGGGCCCGCATCGCGCGCGCGCTCACTGGCCGCAGTCGATGACGCGCGACACGCCGCTGGCGGTGTCGGCGCTGGCGATCACGAAGCCCCGCGGCGTGGCGCGCACGTAGCGCTCGTCGCACGAGAGCGCGTCGGCGTGGTGCTGCGCCACCACGGCGCGCGTCGCGAGGTCGACCACCGTGAGGTCGCAGCCCGCGCTCGTCACCTGGGGCGAGTGCAGCGCGAGCACCCGGTCGCCCGACACCGCGACCCCGAGCACGTCGTTGACGGGCGCGGTGACCGCGAAGGCGCCGCCGCCCACGAGGCGCTCGAACCGAAGGCTGTTGCCGCCGAGGCCATCGCTCGTGGCCACGTCGTGCCCGACGCGCACGCGCAGGCACCCGCCGCGCGGGCACGCCACGACGCCCTCGGCGCCGCCCGTCGAGCCCGACCACACGACCTCGCCCGAGGCGTCGACGACCCACGCGAGGTCGAGCCCCGTGTCGCTGCGCTGCGCGACGATCACGGCGCGGCCGAAATCCCAGCGGCCGCGGAGCTGGCGCACCCCCACGTCGAGGCCCCCCTCGGTGAGCTGATGCGCGGCGCCGAGCGGCTCGCCGCGGCGCCCGAGGAGCTGGTACCACCCGTCGCCGCCGTCGCACCCCTCGCGGGTGCGGCGGTGCCACGTGAGCATCGCGCGCCCGGCCATCTCGGTGACCGCGGGCGCGCAGGCGCTCTCGGGCAGCGCGGTGCGCACGGGCGCGGCGCCGTCGTGGCGCTCGTCGAAGGTGACCACGCGGTGGCCGCGCCAGTCGGGCTCGAGGTCGAGGGCGTCGTCGGGGGGGCTCACGCGCTCGCTCAGCACGGCGACGAAGCGCTCGCCGGCCCACCCGAAGGCGCCCTCGCGCAGGCCCACGCGCGCGGGCACGTCGCCCTCGCCGCCCGGCCCGCGCCAGTGCAGCTCCTGGCCCGAGCCGACGCGCGCGTAGACGCGAAACCCGCCGGGGCCGCGCGTGACCCACGGCGCGCCCACGAGGGCCACGTTGGCGTTCTGGAGCAGGGGGGTGGGGTCGCGCACGATGCAGCGGTACGCCCCGACGTTGCCGGCGGTCTCGGCGTTGCCGTTCGCCGCGGCGTCGGCCTCGTTCGAGGGGTCGTGACCCGAGCAGCCCCACGCGAAGGCCGCACAGAAGGCGATGGCGAGCGCTCGCACGGGCCGGAGCGTAGCGCGGGTCGGCGCCGCGGGTCCATCGACCCGCGGCGGTCGACGCAGACGGCGACCCGCTAGTTGCTGCTCGGCGTGACGGCGGCTTCGGGCGAGGGCGGGGCGGTGACGGGCTGCTCGAGCGCCGCGGCGAGCACCTCGTCCATCTTGGCGACGGTGACGAACTCGAGGGTGTCGCGGATCTCCTGCGGCACCTCCTCGAGGTCGGGCTTGTTGCGCTCGGGCAGGATGATGCGCTTGATGCCCGCGCGGTGCGCGGCGAGCACCTTCTCCTTGATGCCGCCCACGGGCAGCACGCGCCCGCGGAGCGTGATCTCGCCCGTCATCGCCACGTCGTGACGCACCTTGATGCCCTTGAGCATCGAGACGAGCGCCGTGAACATGGTCACGCCCGCGCTGGGCCCGTCCTTGGGCATCGCGCCCGCGGGGATGTGGATGTGGATGTCGCTCTTCTCGAGGAAGTCCTCGGGGAGGTTGTACACCTTCGACTTGGCGCGCACGTACGAGAGCGCGGCCTGGGCCGACTCCTTCATCACGTCGCCGAGCTGCCCGGTGAGCTGCAGCTTGCCCTGGCCGTGCATGCGCGTCGCCTCGATGAAGAGGATCTCGCCGCCGACGGCCGTCCACGCGAGGCCCGTGGCCACGCCGGTCTCGTCGGTGCGCTCGGCCACCTCCGAGGTGAACTTCTGCGGGCCGAGGTACGGCCGCACGTCGTCGCCCGTGTCGATCTTGTACGGCCCCGGCTCGCCCTCGGCGATCTTCACCGCCACGCCGCGGATCACGCTCGCCACCTGGCGCTCGAGGTTACGAACGCCCGCCTCGCGGGTGTAGTGGTCGATGATCTCCTCGACCGCGCCGTCGGTGATGTTGAGCTGCGACTCCTTGATCCCGTGCTCCTCGAGCTGCTTGGGCAGGAGGTGCTGGCGCGCGATGGCCTTCTTCTCGTTGCGCGTGTAGCCGGGGATCTCGAGGATCTCCATGCGGTCGCGCAGCGGCGGCGGGATGGGGTCGGCGATGTTGGCCGTCGCCACGAACATCACGTGCGACAGGTCGTACTGGATCTCGAGGTAGTGGTCGGCGAAGGTGTTGTTCTGCTCGGGGTCGAGCACCTCGAGCAGCGCCGCCGCGGGGTCGCCGCGGAAGTCGTGGCCGATCTTGTCGACCTCGTCGAGCATGAACACCGGGTTGATCGTGCCGGCCTTCTTCATGCCCTGAATGACCTGCCCCGGCAGCGCGCCCACGTACGTGCGCCGGTGGCCGCGGATGGCGGCCTCGTCGTGCACGCCGCCGAGCGACACCCTCACGAACTTGCGCCCGAGCGCGCGCGCGATGGAGCGCCCGAGCGAGGTCTTGCCCACGCCGGGCGGCCCGAGCAGGCAGAGGATGGGGCCCTTCTTGTCCTGCTTGAGCTTGCGCACCGCGAGGTACTCGAGGATGCGCTTCTTGACCTTCTCGAGGCCGTAGTGGTCCTCGTCGAGCACCTGCCGCACCTTCGCGATCTCGAGGTTGTCGGGGGTGCTCGTGGTCCACGGCAGGTCGAGGATCCAGTCGAGGTACGTGCGCACGACCGTGTACTCGGCCGAGCCCACCTGCATCGAGCGCAGGCGGCGGAGCTGCTTGCGCGCCACCTGCTCGGCCTCGTTGGGGAGGTTGGCCTTGGCGATGCGCTCCTCGAGGCCGTCGAGGTCGCCCTGGTCGCCCTCGTCCTCGCCGAGCTCTTCCTTGATGGCCTTGAGCTGCTGGCGGAGCACGTACTCGCGCTGGTTCTTGCCCATCTCCTCCTTGATCTGCGAGTTGATCCGCTCGCGCATCTTGAGGATCTCGAGCTGGCGCGTGAGGAGCTTGAGCACCTGGCGGATGCGCTCCTTCACGTCGACCGTGTTCATGAGCTGGGCCTTCTCGTCGACGGGCGCGTCGAGGTTGGCGGCCACGAGGTCGGCGAGCGAGCCCGGCTCCTGGATCGAGTCGATGAGCGACTGGGCCTCGCGGGGGAGCTCCGGCATGAGCTGGATCACCTGCTTGGCCACGTCGCGCAGCGACATCGCGAGGGCCTCGGCCTCGACGTCGTCGGTCACGGGGTGCTCCTCCATCCGGCGGATCTTCGCCTTGAGGTAGGGCCCGTGCTGCGTGATCGTGTCGAGGCGGATGCGCGTGAGCCCCTGGAGGATCAGCGAGTAGTTGCCCGTCGAGTGCTTGAGGCTCTTGAGCACGCGCGCGGCGGCGCCGACGGGGTAGAGGTCTCCGTCGCTCGGGTCGTCGATGTTGGGATCGCGCTGCGCGAAGATCGCGATCACGGGCTGCGAGAGGTTCTCGAGGTCCTCGACGAGGGCCACCGACTTCTCACGCCCCACGTCGAACGGCGCGACGGCGCCGGGGAAGAGCACCGCGTTCCGGATCGGAAGCACCGGCAGCTCGTCCCCAAACTTCAGATCGTTCTCGTCCGGGGGCTGCGCCCCACGCTTTCGCTCCGGCATTGTCACCTCAAGTCTCCCCGCGCCACCGCGGTGGTCCGGTGGACAATAGTCACGCCCTCCCGCTAGCGCAACGACACAAAACCGGCCCCGCGCCGCGCGTCTTCTTTCGCACGATTGCCACTGCGACCCCCAGGAACCAGAGTGCATTCGGGGCACGTGCGGGCTTCGCCGCGCCGCACCCGCAGCCGCCCTCCGCGCCCGCGGGCGCTCCGCCGTCGGGCCTCGGGCTCGCGTCGAAGGGAGTGTTTTGGGGCGCACCGTCGTCGCGCGAGGCATCGACGAAGGGCCCCTCTTCGACCGGGGCCGCGCGGTCGTCGTCGACCGGAGGCGCGTCGAGCGCACCCGCGTCGAGGCTCGCGTCATCAAACACGTCTCGCGCCGCGTCGGCGCCCGCGTCGGCCTCGCAGACGGTGCCCGGGAGCATCGGCGCGAGCGCCCCGACGCCCGCGTAGGGGTTGTGCGAGTACGTCAGCGAGAAGGGCGCGCGGAACGACAGCCGGCGCGACATCGCGTACGCCGGGTCGAAGAACACCTCGCCGCGAGGGAGCGAGGGGTTGCCGCCCTCCTGCGCCCACATCGCGCCGGGCGAGGTGCCCTCGTCGCCCTCGAAGTCGCCGCCGTAGCCGCGGGGGCAGGTGATGCCCGCGTCGGGCGCGCGGCAGCGCGAGCCGTCGTAGCTCTGCGCGCTCGCGTAGACGCGCCCGCGGCCGATCTCCGTGCGCCGCGCCCAGAGCGTCGACTCGATGGGCACGAGGTCGTAGCCCGCGTCGACGACCTCGCGGTCGCCCGGCGCGCGCGGCTCGGGGGCGAGCGCCGCGGCGGGGTCGTAGCGGTAGCGCACGCCGCGGCGGTTGAAGCGCGGCGCCTGGTCGTGCAGGCAGATCAGCGCGAGGTCGCAGTAGTCGCCCGTGATGCACGGCGGCGCGAAGCCCCCGCAGAGGCCGTGCCCCGCGGCCTGCTGGTAGATCATCGGGCGCCCCGTGTCGCCGTCGAAGTGCACGGGCCCGTCGACGTTGTCGCCCGCGTCGCGCACGCCCGCGCCCTGGGCCGCGTACTGGTACCAGACCGTGTGGAAGCGCACCTCGACGGCCTCGAGCGCGCCGAAGGGGGCGCCCGTGCGGCGCACCACGACGAGCGCGCTCTCGGTGTCGTGCTCGTGCCCGTTGGTGAGCTTGTCGTCGGTCGCGTGGTACGGGAGGTAGTGCACGAACCAGTGCGACGAGGTCTCGTACGCGGCGTAGTAGACGCGCGCGGGCAGGCGGTGGCGGTCGAGGTTCTCGCGGTTGTCGTCGCCGTTCCAGTTGCAGTCGTAGTCGAAGGTCGAGATGAAGTCTCGGCGCCCGCGGCCGGCCTGCGTCTCTTGAAGAATCGTCGGCGCGTAGCGGCGCGCGACCTCGTCGGGCGTCTGCGCGCGGGCCGTCGCGGCCGAGAGCGTCGCGGCGACCGCGACGGAGAGGCGGGGCTTCATCGCCGCGGAGCATCGCACGGGCGCGGCGGCGCGAGCGACGGCCTCGCGGCGCTCAGCGCCAGTGGCCCGCCTGGAACACCCAGCGGTTGTTGCGGTGCGTCCAGCGCGGCGCCACCCACGCGCGACGTCCCGAGGGAGGCGACTCGTAGCGGCCCGGCGTCCAGTCGTAGCGCGAGCCGTTCCACGACCAGTAGCCGCCGACCCACACCTGTCCGCGCGCGTGCTCGCGCGGGCGGCGCTCGATGCGGCGCGCGAGCGGCGCCATCCTCGGCTCGAGGATCGCGCTGCCCCCGGGGAGCGGCACCAC
>JBDHVF010000306.1:0-8729 GCA_039809605.1 Polyangiales bacterium
CCTCGCGCGACGCGATCTCGCGGCCGAGGTCCGCGCCGTCGAGGAGCTCGGCGACGAGGTAGCGGGCGCCGTCGGCGTCGCCGCCGCCGTCGAGCACCTCGACGATGTTCGGGTGCCCGAGCGACGCCGTCGTGCGCGCCTCGCGGGTGAAGCGCGACGCCGCCCGCGGCGAGGCGGCGAGCTCCTTGTGCAGCACCTTCACGGCGACGCGGCGGTGGGTGAACGCGTGGCGCGCCTCGTACACGACGCCCATGCCCCCGGCGCCGATCACGCGCTCGAGCCGGTACCGGTCGCCCACGACGGTGCCCACGCGGCGCGAAGGGCCGTCGGCGTCCTCCCCGGTGTCGACGCGGAGCGTTCGGGTCACGGCGGAAGTCTATGCCACGCCGCGCAGAGGTCGACGTCGATCCCGAGGCCGGGCACGCCCACCGGGGGCGCGGCCTGGTCGTCGTCGATCGAGAGCAGAAAGGCCACGACCCTCCGCACGTCGACCCGGCCCCGCGGCGCCTCGACGTTGAAGCAGTTGGGGCACCACGTCGTGTGGTGCAGGAGGAAGCGCGTCTGGAAGAGCTCCTCGAGCGTGCGCGCGTTGCCTGCGTGAAAGTAGGGCGCCGAGAGCGACGCGCCCACGAGCGACGGCGGGCTGAACCCGAGCTCCCCCTGCGCGTCGTCGGCCATGTTCTGCCGCACCTCGCGCACCGGCACCCCGTCGAGCGCGACGGGCGCCGCGCGGCCGTCGCGCACCGCGAAGGTGCCCACCGCGCGCAGGGCGCACTGCATCGCGTCGTTGGCGTTGTCGAGCGACGCCGTCGCGCCCACGTAGCGAAAGGTCGCCGAGGCCCGCGCCGAGGCCGGGTTGATCTCCGCGGCGAACCCCTCGGGCTTCGCGTAGCGCGCCGTGCGCAAGAGGCCGTCGGGCGCGTTGATCGCCTCGGAGGGCACGTAGAATCGCCGCGCCGAGGTCCAGAGCGCCGACCCGTGGCAGCCCGCGCAGGACTCCGCGAAGAGGCCCCGCCCGGCCTCGACGTCGGCGGGGTCGAGGCCCGCGGGGCGCCGCGGCGCGCGGATCGTCGCCACGTACGCCGTGAGGTCGTCGAGGTCGCCCACCGCCGAGCGGACCGCGCCCGCCGCCGTGGGCGCGCTGATCGACGCCGCGGAGCCGTTGAGCCCCATCTGCGGCGTCGCAGTGGAGGGCGTCCCGACGGTCGAGCGGTCGCCCGTCACGATGAGCCGGTCGCCCGTGCGGGGCGGCGACGACGCGCGGTGCACGAGCCCCCCGACGCCGCCCATGACGTTGCGCACGACGGCGTCGACGTCCTGCACCTCGTCGAACGAGGCCATCCACCCGAAGAGGCGCTGCACCGAACTGCCGTCGCCGTCGACGGCGAAGCTCCCGTCGAGCGACGGGGTCTGCCGCGGCCCGCGCGGAAAGAACCACGTCACGTTGTCCGACAGCCCGTCGGGGTGGCACGACTCGCACGAGCTCCACGCCTGGCCCCGCCACGACCAGCGGTCGGTGCCCGTGACGAAGATGCGCCGTCCCGCGCGCACCCTCGCCTGCGCGGGGGTCTCGGCGTAGTCGGGCGCGACGGCGCGCGCGGCTCCGACGACCGTCTGGCTCATGAGGTTGACCACCGAGACGTTGAGCGTGTCGGCGTTGAGCACGAGCGCGGTCTCGGTGTGGTGCCGGTCGTTGTCGTGGCCGATGGCGATGCCGAAGGGGAGCTCGCCGCGCAACGGGCCCGCGTCGCGCGTGAGGTTGATGAAGCCCTCGTCCGACGGAGAGCCGGCCTGGTCGAGCGCGCCCGAGGCGCTGAAATGAAGGCGGAACACGGCGTTCGACCCGTAGCCGAGCACGTACGCCGCGTAGTCGCCGGGCACGAAGGCCATGCCCAGCGGCAGGAGCGGCATGCGCCGCCGCGCGTCGTCGGGCACCGGGTCGGGGGTGCGGGTCCCGAGCGTCACGCCGGGGGGCGGCGCGCGGTCGTACACGCGGCGGAAGAGGTCGGTGAGGATCACCGGCGGGCGCCCCGTGGCGGCCCCCGTGGGCGCGTCGAGCGCGAAGACCGAGGCGTGCACGAGGGTCTTGAAGTTGCCCGCGTCGAGGCTGTCCTCGTCGGGCGGGAGGGCGCACGCGGCGCCGCCGGTCAGCCGGCACCGCTCGCCGAGGGGGCCGCGCGGCGAGGTGCAGACGCCGGTGACGTAGAGCCTCCCGCCGTTGAGCTGCGCCGAGTAGAGCTGGTTGGGGAAGCACCCCGCGTGCGGCCCGTCGGCGGGCGTCGCGGCGTCGGCGAAGCCGGCGTCTTCGACGGGGGCGATCGTGAGGAGGCGCTCGTCGGGCACGTTGGTGTCGAGGGGGATGCGGTACACGACGCCCTCGCGCGCGAGGTCCCAGTACTCGGGGTCGACGTCGGGGTCGAGCCGCCGGTCGCCGAGGGTGACCGCCGCGGGGTCGCGCGCCTGCGCGTAGAACTCGGTGACGAAGGCGGTCTCCTCGCGGTCGTCGCCGTGGCCGTGGTTGGTGATGACCACCGCGCGGGGGTGGGCCAGCGCGGGGCGCGGCGAGGCCGAGGGGCCGAGGCGCCCCGAGCGCGCGAGCACGCCGTTGAGGTCGAGGGTCATCTCGACGTGCATGGTCGCCGTGGAGACGACCGTGACGGTGCCCTCGTTGAAGTTGGCGACGTAGAGGTGGCGCCCCGACGGCGTGATCGCGAGGCCCGTGGGCTCGCTCCCGGTGGGCGCGGACTCCGCCGCGAAATGGGGGCTGCCGGAGAGGCCGTCGAGGCGCACGACGCGCTGCTCTCTGCGCAGCGCGACGTACGCGGTGTCGCTGTCGTTGCCCGCGACGACGGCCCACGCCTCGGGGTCGCGCCCCCGCGGGTCGGCGTTGGGCGGCGCGAGGGTCTTGCGCGGCGTGACCGCGCGCGCGACGCCGAGGTCGAGGTCGAACACCGTCACGCTGTCGGCGCGGCGGTTGGCGGCGACGGCGCGGGCGTCGTCGGGCGTGATGACCAGCGCGCCGCCGTTGGTGGGCACCGCTTCGGGCCTCGGCGGCAGCGTCGGGGGTGGCGCCGCGCGCGACACGTCGGCGGGCACGCACGCGCCGCCGCGGGCGCATGCGAGGTCGGCGCGGCCGCAGACGTCGCGCGTGACGCAGCGGTCGCCCTCGAGGTGCCCGGCGCAGTCGCGCGAGAGGAAGACCTCGACGGCCGCGGCGCGCCCCTCGACGAAGGGCGCGGTCACGCGGCGGGTGAAGAGCGTGCAGTCGCCGCGCTTCACGTCGATTTCGAAGGTGGCCGGGCGCGACGCGTCGCCGCCCCCGGGCACGACGCCGAAGGAGCCCGGCAGCGAGAACGCGCCGGGGCCGAGGGCGAAGCGGCGCTCCTCGGGGGGGCGCCCGTTCGAGAGGATCCTCACGACGAGCGCGTCGATCGCCGCGGGGTAGGCGAGGTCGGAGTCGACGCGCACGAGGAGCTGCGTGGCCGCGCCGGGCTCGCACGACCCGAGCGCCGCGCACAGCGCCGCGACGCATGCGAGGGCGGGGAGGGGGCGCGTCATGGCGAGAGCGTCAGGCCGTGGAACACCTGCCCGAACGACCCTCCGTCGGGCGTCGGGTCGTCGCGCATCACCACGCCGACGGTGATCGCCGCGGCGATGGCCGCGGCCGCGCCGACGCCCACCCAGAACCAGCCGTTGGCGTAGAGCGGTCGGTGCGGCGTCGCCGAGGCGCGCGGATCGACCGGGCGCCTGACCGGCGCGGCGAGGCTCGCCGCGGAGGGCGCCGCGCGCGCGGGGCGCGACGGCAGCGGCCGCGCCGAGGCGTCGAGTGAGAGCGTCGTCGACTCGCCGGGCGCGAGGGTCTCGTCGAGGCGCGCGGGCGCGAAGCCCTCGCGGCGGGCTTCGACGGCGTGCGGGCCGGGGTCGAGGTCGCGCTCGTACACGCCGTCGCCGTCGGCGATCGGGCGGCCGTCGAGGAGCACCGCCGAGGCGCCGCCCTGCACCGTGAGGCTCAGGCGCGCGACGCGGCGGCGGAGCTCCGCGAGCATGGCGGTGGCGCCCGCGCGGGCGGGGTTGGTCGGCCGCGCGACCGCGAGGAAGCGCTCGAACGCGCGGATCGCCTCGGCGGGCCGGCGGCTCGCGCGCAGCGCGAGGCCGAGGTCGTAGAGGGCCGCGGCGCCCTCGCGGATCGAGAGGGAGCGTTCGAACGCGGCGATGGCCTCGGGGTACCGGCGCGCGTCGAGGAGCGCGACGCCGCGGTGAAACGCCTGCGCCGCCGCGGCGACGTCGCCCGCCGCGCGGGGCGCTTGCGCGGAGGCGGGCGACCCCGCGAGGAGCGCCGCGACCACCATCACACCGAACGAGATCCGCCCCGGGCTCACGTCGCTACCACTACGCGACCCGGGGAGCGCCTTCAATACGTGGTGACCGCGTCAGGGCGATGCGCTCACCGGGGCGACGCGACGCAGCGCCCTCAGGCGCAGTAGTATTCGCAGCGCCCCGCGCTGTTGCAGATGTTGCAGCAGGTCGGCGTCCCCGTGGAGCAGCCGCCGGGGCAATCGCGGTTCGACGTGCAGCGGTTGCCACCCGGCGAGCACGTCGACACCGTCGTCGTGCCCGAACGGCACGAGCTGCGCCCCGGAACGAAGTCGCTCGGCGGCCGGCTGCAATCGGTCACCGAGCGCGTGCCGGCGAGGCACGCCGTCGAGCCCGGCACCGCGCGCTGGCAGTAGCAGGTGTTTTCCGCCGCGCTCGCGCAGCAGAACCAGCGCCGGCCGAGCGAGTCGGGCAGCGCGTCGCACGCGTTCGACATCCCCGTGCTCGTCGCGCGGTACGAGCAGCCGCAGTAGTCGCCCGGCACCTGGTTGCAGGTCCAGACCGAGCCGCCGCGCGTGTAGCAGGCGCACGTCCCGCCGCCCAGGATGTTGCCGTCCAGACAGCAGTACCGGTTCGAGTCCGTGCCCGGTCCGCACGTGCCGCTGTACGTCGCCACGCCCGACGTCGCCGTGCGGTCCGCCCGGCACGAGCAGAACTGATTGCCCGGCGCGGGGTTCGATGCGCAGGTGACCTGGATCTGCGGTCGGCACGCCCCCGCGCTGCACACGCTGCCGGTCGCGCAGGGGCAGTCTGCGCAGCACGTCGCGCTCGTCTCGCCGGGCTCGCAGCGCCCGTTGCCGCACACCGTCGGCGTCACGCAGGTGTTGCCCCTGCAGGTCTGCCCGCCCGGGCACGGGCAGTCTGCGCAGCACGTCGCGCTCGTCTCGCCCGACTCGCAGCGGCCGTTGCCGCACGCCGCGGGCGTCACGCAGGTGTTGCCCCTGCATGTCTGGCCGCTCGAGCACGGGCAGTCGGCGCAGCACGTCGCGCTCGTCTCGCCCGACTCGCAGCGCCCGTTGCCGCACTGCGCCGCCCTGATCTGGCACGTGCCGGCGATGCACGATGCCCCCGGGGCGCAGCCGCAGTCGTCGCAGCACGTGGCGGCGCTCTCGTCCCCGGAGCACGTGCCGTCGCCGCAGCGCGCCGCCGTATCGGCCACGCAAGCCACGCACGACGCAGGTCCGCACGCCGCGCTGGCCTCTTCCGCGGTCGCGTAGCATTGGCCGGTGGTCGCACAGAAGAAGGGCGCCGCGGCTGCGCAACACACCCCGTCGCCGCAGGAGAGCCCCGCGCGGCAGCTTCCGGTCGCGGCGGGCGCAAGGCACGAGGCCGCGGTGTCGTCGGGCGGCGCGTCGACGCTCGCCTCGTCTGCGCTCGCCTCGTCTGCGCTCGCCTCGTCTGCGCTCGCCTCGTCGGAGGCGTCTTGCGTGTCGTCGCAGCGCGATCCGCCCGTGCACGTGGGCGCGTAGTCACTGCAGGCGAGCGTCGCGCCGATCAGCGCGAGCAGTAGCCAGCCCCGCGCGACAGCGCGTGCTCGCCGCTGCCGCGGCAGGTGCTCGTGGTCTGATTTGAAAGCCCTCGTGTCCATCTGGCTCAGTCCGTTCGTGAGAGCCTGTGGGATCGCAACCCCGCGGTGCTGCGAGGCCGCAGGCTCGGAGTTGCTCGATCCGCGTGGCGCGTGACGGGGTCGCTCGGCGTCGACCGGTGCGCGCGATCAATCGCAGTGGGTGCAGACCAGGTTGCCGTGGTCGTTGCCCACGCGGCCGTTGCAGTTGCCGAAGTAGAAGTCGACCGGGGCGTAGGTGCCGTTGTTCGAGCACACGGCGTGAAGGTAGAAAGGCCGCGTGACCATCACGTCGCGACACGTCGCGAAGTAGCTCCCGGGCGGAGGGTCGTTCGGGGCGTAGACCGTGCAGTCGGTGGTGTGGTGTCCGAGCGTGCAGTCGTTGGCGGTCTCCAGCGCGTCTCCCGGGCACGCGCTGGCGAAGCTGGCGCAGCGGCCCGCGGAGGCGCACCACGCGCAGCCGCCGCCGGTGCAGTCGCCGCACGTCGTCGCGCGCGAGCAGCCATCGTCGCCGCCGGAGCTCGCCCCCGCGGGCACGCCCGCGCAGAAGTTCGCGCCCGCGCGGTTGGTCTGCGCGAAGCAGGCGTCGCGTGCGCGGTGGTCGGTGGGCGACTGCGAGTAGGTGCACTCCGAGAGCGTGTCTCCGCTGCTCGACCGGGCCTGGTAGGTGCACGAGCCTTCGCCGCAGGCGATGCAGCGGCTCCAGCCCGCGCCGTGGTCGCAGCTCTGCGGCGTGCACTCGTACGCGTCGCAGCCCGACGCGCCCAGCAGCGACAGGGAGACGCTCGCCACGAGCGCGAGAGTGCGGTGTGTGAGACCGCGGTCGGTCCGTCGAGGTCGGTCGATCATGGGGTGAGCCCTGTTGGTTGCGGCGCGAGTCGCGGCACGCGAGCCGAGGCAGAGCAACGTCGGTGCCGCGCGCGTCACGCAGAGAAACGCGAGACACGACGCGTGTTCGCCGGGCACCGCGACGTGTCGTCGACGCCACGCGTGGCGCGCGCGCAACGGTCTCGCGGTGCGACGCGCGGTGACGCGCGACGTCGCGAGGAGGCAGGTTGCGCAACTCGTGGGAGCGGGAGCACGGCCTCCCCTTTGCGAAGGCGGACGGCCATGAACAAGACTCGTCTCGTCGGGGTGATTCGTTCGTGGGCGGTCGCGGTGGCCGTGGGGTGCTCCTTGGCACCGGGGACGTCGCCGACGCCGGTGGGCGACGTGCCTGGCGACGTGGGCGACGCCTCGGTGGGCGACGCCTCGGGTGACGCGGGCGACGCCGCGGGGGGCTTCGAAGGCGACTGGCGCGTCACCTCGTGGAGCGCCTCCCGCGCGATCGGCGCCGACTTCCCCGGGGTGGAGGACGGCGGCACGGCCAACCCCGTCTGCGCCGACAACGCCCGCATGAGCTATGCCGTCACGGAGGTCTCCATCCGCGGCGGCGCGGTGAGCGTCAACGGGTCGGCGTGCGAGGCGACGGTGTCGGGCGCGACGCTCACCGCGCGCTGCAACTGCGGGAGCTCGTTCATCGTCTGCGGCAGCGGGCTCACGATGCGGCTTGAGGGCGCGGCGCTGCGCGGCGAGCAGCGGCTGGACTTCAACCGCCCCGGGGGCCCCGCCTACTGCGCGGTGACCGCGACCTTCGAAGCGGCCCGCCGCTGACCCGCCCGCCGACGTCGCGTGGGCGCCCGCGTACGACGTGGTCGACCGGCACGCCGTGGATCCCTGGCGTCGGCGCAGGGGCGTGGTGCTGCTCGACGCGCGCGGCGCGACGTGGAGCGACGCGCTCGGGTACCCTACCGATCGCGGCCTTCGCGTCGGGGCGTTGCCGCGTGACCACGACGCCCGGCCGATGGCCTCGCGCGTCGCGGTCGCGTTCGGCAGGCGGTCGCCCGGTCAGTGCTCGTCGTCGCCGCCCGAGTAGGTCTCCTCGAGCGTGTCGGCCGACTGCGCGATGACGTTGAGGGGCACCTCGAACTCGTCCTCGCTGAGGTCGTCGAGGGGCACCGAGTAGAAGAGGTGGTACTTGCCGTCCTTGAGGCCGAGGCCGCCGATGGCGAACTCGGCGTTCTTCTTCAGCGCGACCTTGGGGGAGAGCTCGTCCTCGTTGCAGATGGGCGAGCGGATCTCGGCCCAGTCCGCGCCGTTGAACTCGAAGTGGCTGACGATCACCTTCTGCGAGCGCCCGTCGGTGTACGGGATCGTCACGCCGAACCACGAGTCCTCGTCGTTCTCGAGCTCGTACTTCTCGCGAGCCCATTCCTGCAAGCCTGCCCAGTCAGCCATGTTCGCTCCTTCGGTGCGTGGGGATCGGTCCATCCCCGAGGGGGCCGCGATTGTCCCAGGGACCGGCCGCGGGACAAGCTCGAAGTTCACCTCGCGCGCGGGATCGGCGCGTTGCGCAGCGGCCGCCCGATCCGTTGCGCCGACTCCGCCGCGGCCTGGCCGACGTCACGCGCGAGGGGATGGGGGCCTCCAACGTCGCGCCCCGTCGACTCCCCGGCGCCCCGCGGCGGATTTTCGAACGCCCGCGGTTCCGGTTCGCCCGCGCCGTCACTACGTGTCCCGCGCGCGGCCCCGAAGGCGGCGCGTCGAGGTGAGGTCCGTGGTGAACAGCGAGGGGGTTGGAGCGCGCGCGCAGACCGTCTCGCTCATCGTGCTGGCGACCGTCGCCGGCGCGGCGGCGATGTATTTCGCCCGCGGGGTGCTGGTGCCCGTGACCGTGGCGGCGCTGCTCGGCGTCGCGCTGCGGCCCGCGGTGCGACGGCTCGAGCGCTGGCGCGTCCCGCCCGCCGCGGGC
>JBDHVF010000307.1:0-8710 GCA_039809605.1 Polyangiales bacterium
CGGGGCCGCGTGCGCGGCGGGGCGCGGCGACTGCGACGGCAACGCGGCCAACGGCTGCGAGGCCACGCTCGACACGGTCGCCCACTGCGGCGCGTGCGGGCGCGCGTGCAGCTTCGCCAACGCCGCGGCCGCGTGCACGGCCGGCGCGTGCGCGATGGGCGCGTGCAACCCCGGCTTCGCCGACTGCGACGGCAACCCCGCCAACGGATGCGAGGTCGACACCCGCACCTCGCCCGCCCACTGCGGCGCGTGCGGGCACGCCTGCGCAGCCATGAACGGCACCGCGTCGTGCGCGGCCGGCGCGTGCGGCGTGGCCTCGTGCGCCGCGGGCTTCGGCGACTGCGACGGCAACCCCGCCAACGGATGCGAGGTCGCACTCGCGAGCAACGTCGCCCACTGCGGGCGCTGCGGCAACGCGTGCCCGAGCGGCGGAGCCTGCGCCGCGGGCGCCTGCGCGTGCCCGCTCGGATCGACCATGTGCGGGGCGGCCTGCGTGGTGCTCACCAGCGACTCGCGCAACTGCGGCGCGTGCGGCAACGCGTGCCCGGCCGGGCAGGTGTGCTCGGTGGGGCGCTGCGGGGCGACGTGCTCGAGCGGCAGCACGCTCTGCGGCGGGCAGTGCGTGCTGCTCGGCGACGACCGCGCCAACTGCGGCGCCTGCGGCAACGCCTGCGCCGCCGACTCGATCTGCGCGGCGGGCCGCTGCGTGGCGGTGATGAGCATCGACGCCGGGGGCTGCGCCGACGGCACGCGCGAGGCGTTCACCGACCGCACGCGCTTCCCGCGCATCGCGGGGTGCACCGGCGCGTGGTCGATGCCGGGGATCTTCCCCGCCATCCCGGTCTCGACGGCGGCCGCGTGCGCGACGCTCGGCAACAGCTCCACGACGGCCCCGGCCAACGGCATGGGCTGCGCGTCGTCGAACCTCTGCGCGCCGGGCTGGCACATCTGCAACGGCGGCGAGCTCTCGCCCCGCACCGGCGGCATGGGCTGCGCGGCGGGCGACTACGCCGCGTCGTCGTTCTTCGCGGCCGCCGTGAGCGGGCCCGGCTGCGCCCGCTGCGCGCTGCGGTCGAACACGGGCACGGCCGGGTGCAACTCGGGCTCGTGCGCCGACAACTGCCGCGAGGACGGCAACATCAACAACGACTTCTTCGGCTGCGGCACGATGGGCGGCACCTTCGTCACGGGTCCGTGCGACGGGCTCAATCGCTTCTCGAACAACCAGTGCTCCGACCTCACCGTCGGCGGCTGGAGCTGCCCCGGCAGCGAGGCCGAGAGCCGCTCGGTGACCAAGACCGTCGGGAACTCCGGCGGCGGCGTGCTCTGCTGCCGCGATTGACAGTCGCTCCGGCGCGCGCGCGTCACAGCACGCGCGCGCGAGCGTGCGTCGACCGCGCTCGCCGCTCGCGAAGGCTTCGCGAGCGCGACGCGACCTGGGGATCGTCGCCGAATCCCGTTGCGATGCCCTCCCACGGTGCGCCTTCGGTGAAGCGGCTCGCCGCGCGACCGAGAAAGAGGCGCGCGACGCCCGGGCGCGGATCCGAGAGGCGGCGGATGCTTTCGAGCCCCATGATCAGGTCCGCGAAGCCGTCGCCGTCGACGTCGCCTGCCGCCGCGAAGCTGTGGACGATGCCCCCAGCATCCGGGCTCTCGTACGCGATCATGGAGCGAGCCGCGTCTCCGTCGCCTCCCCCGAAGAGCACCGTCGCGCGGCCCCTGCAGCCGCGCGTCTCGCAGTAGAAGAACACGCTCGTGAGCGCGACGTCGGCGTAGCCGTCGCGATCGACGTCGCCGATGGTCCTGACGCTGGCCCCCAACGAGTCGGGCACCGTCAGGACGCGATAGGGCGTGGCGGACATGGCGTCGAGGCCGCCGAGAAAGATGTACGCGATGACCGGCGTCGGGCGGATGCGGGGACCCACGTGCTCGGTCGCGACGATCACGTCCGCGAAGCCGTCGTCGTTGAAGTCGCCCGCGCCTCGAACGCTCTCGCCGAACCGGTCGTGCGTCGCGCCGCCCATCAGAACCCGGGCGGGGGTCGCCGCGACGCCGCCGGGCCCGCCGAGGTAGAGCGCCGCCCTGCCCACGTCGGAGAACGTCTCCCCGCTGCCCGTCCACGGCGTGCCGACGACGACGTCGGCGAAGCCGTCGCCGTTGACGTCTCCGACGATGTCCACGCCGCCGGGCCCGCCGGGCAACGTGCGCTGCATCGTAGGATGCCCGGCCCCGTTGCCGAGCAAGACGAAGTACCCGCCCGAGCGCCAGCCGACGACGACGTCGGCGAAGCCGTCTCCGTTGATGTCGCGGCTGATCCCGAGCCCCGACGGGTCGTCCGACGACGTGCCGCCGATGCGCAGCGGGCGCACCTCGCAGAACGCTTCGGCCGTGGGCGCCCCTCGCACCGCCGCGACGCGCCAGAAGTACAGGCCGTCGGGCAGCGGCGTCGCGGGCTGCCACGTCGTGGCCGACACGGTCCCCTCGGCCGCGATCGAGCGACACGCGCGGTCGCGGCAAACCTGCACGTGCGCCTCGCGCACGCCCGAGGGCAACGCCCATTCGAACATCGGGCGCCCCGCGTGGGAGCGCGTCGAAGGATGCGGCGCGATCGGACGAGCCGCTGGACCGGCATCCGTCGGCTCCGTGTCGCCGGCCACATCGGCGAAGGGCGCATCCACGCGGGCTGCGTCGGCGAGGCTCGCGTCGTCCGTCGTCACGTCGTCTGGGCGATCGACGTCCGCGGGCACCTCGGCGGACCGCGCGTCGATGCCTCCATCGACGGGTTGCGCGTCGTCGGCATCGAGCCGTGACATGTCCGGCGGGACGGGCTGCCGATCGACGGTGGGCCCATCCAGCCGCGACGCGTCGATCTCGGGCGAACCGTCCGCGGGCGTCACGCTCGCGTCGCTCCGCACGGCGCTCCCTTCGCACGCGGACAGCCACGCCGCGACGGCGCCGCACGCGATGGTCCTCAGGCTGCTCGCTGGTCTCATGGCTCGATCCCCCATGCGACGGGCGAGGCGCTCGCCTCGCGCGCTCGTCGATCATGTGGCACATGGCGCCGGGCGTCACCCACGTGACCCGGGAGGTGCTGTCCTAAGTAGGACACCGCGGACCTGGGTCTGGCAGCGCCCCAGGTAGACGAACCGCAGAGGCGCAGAGAGCGCAGAGGCTGGAATGGAAAGGGCTTGGCAAGACCCGGGACATCCTCTCTCTGCGCCCTCTGCGCCTCTGCGGTTCAGCCCAGACCACGACACCTCGCGGCAGAGTAGGACACGACCACCCGGGAGCGTCGGGAGCCCGAGGAACCTCGCGATCACCGGCCAGCCACCGCCGCGATTGACCCCCGTCCCCCGGCCACTCCTCCCACGCCCGCGCGCGATCGCGCGGCGCCACCTCCCCCGAACATCGGATACGCTGTCGCGCGTGATGGACCGCGACACCTTCACGCGCCTCGTGCTCGCCTCGGCGCGCATCGACCTCGTGTGCGAGACGCTCTACTGCCCCGACGCGGGCCCCGCGCGCGCGGAGCGCCCCCTCGACTTCGTGCTCCGCGTGGCGGGCGGCGCGTGCACCTACTACTCGCCCACCGCGCGGGCGTTCGTGCCCGTCGACGACGCGCTGCACGCGCGGCTCCTCGCGCTCGCCGAGGCCTCCATCGCCGCGGGCAACCGGCACCCCTTCCCCGACACCGCCGTCGGGCGGCACATCACCACGCTGCGCCTGCGCGTCGACGACCAGATCAGCACGCCGCGCGAGGTGTCGTGCGGGCTCAACCACCTCTCGTACGCGGGCGAGATCGACGCGGCGAGCTGGGTCGACCTGCTGCGCGGCTTCGCCGACCTCGCCTCGCCGCACGACGACGACGACCTCGCGCGCTGGTGCTTCGTGATGCGCGCGTGCGCGCCGCAGCTCCTCACGCCGGTGCTCGCGACGACGCTCGTCATGCCCCTCGAGCCCGGCCGCTACGCCTGGAGCGCGCCGCTCACGGGGCGCGGGCTCTACCTTCGCCTCGGCCAGCCCCCCGGCGACTCGGCGCTCTATCGCATCGCGCCCTCGCTCGCGGGCGCCGAGGTGCTCCCCGTCGAGGCCGACGGGCGCGAGGGGCCACCCCTCGCGACGCTCGCGTCGAGGGGAGACGGCTTCGCGCGGTGGAGCGGACCCATGAGCGCGACGCCCTACCGCGGCCCCGCGGGCGCCGAGGTCGACGTGATCTTCGCGCACGGGGCCGTCACGGTGCGCGCGGGGCGGCACGGGAGCGGCGTGTACCTCCAGCGCGCGTGAGCGACCCTTCGATCACCCGCGGCGCCTGCGGCCCAGGCCGCGCGCGGAGAGCAATCGCCGCACGGCCTCGCGGCAGGCCGGGCGCAGCCCTGCGTCGCGGAGCATCGCCACGAGCGCGTCGTCGGGCACGCGCGCGCGAAACGCCTCCACCGACATGCTCGCGGCGCAGCGCTCGAGCGAGCGGGTGGCCTCGCGGGCGACGCGGCGGTTGCGGTGCCGCACGCCCGCGACGAACACGTCGACGAAGAGCTCGGGCGCCAGCGACCCGAGCGCCCGCAGCGCCTCGGCCCGCACGCGCACCCGCGGGTGCTCGAGAAAGCGCGCCACGAGGGGCCAGTCGTCGCGCTCGCCCACGTCGTCCATCGCCCCGAGGGCGCCGAGCGCGCGCTCGGGGTCGGGCCAGGCCGACGGGGCGCCCTCGCGCAGCACCTCGGCCGCCAGCGCGCGGTGGTCGGCGCCGCCGAGGCGCACGAGCGCCGAGCGGGCTTCGAAGCGCACCGTGGCGTCGACGTCGATCACCGCGCGGCGCAGGTGCGCGTCGCCGTCGGGCCCGCGCGCCGCGTGGCGCAGCCCTCGCAGCCGCACCGAGGGGTTGGGGTGCGCGCACATCGCGGGCGCGACGGCGGCGGCGACGGCGGGCGCGGTCTTGCGTGACGTGGCCTCGCGCGCGGCCCAGAGGTGAACCCGGGGCGAGGGGTCTCGCAGCGCCGCGAGCAGCGCCTCGGCGCGCGCAACGTCGTCGGGGTCGCCCGCGAGCCTTCGCGCGCAGGCGCTTCGAAGCGCGGGGTCGGTCGACGAGAGCGCCCGTCGCAGGGCCGCGCGCACCTCGGGGGAGGCGCTCGCGGCGGTCGAGAGCGCGGCGAAGAGCGGGGCCGAGCGCCGGGCGCGGTCGCGCGTCGCGAGCTGGTCGAGCAGCGGGAGGTCCGCGACGAGGTCGTCGGCGTCGAGGTCGGGCAGCGCGCTCAACAGCGGGCCGTCGGCGAACGCGCTGATCGAGGGCACGACGTCGTCGAGGCGCATCCAGAGGAAGCGCCGCGCGTACGCGCACGCGCATCGGGCGAGGAGGCGCGTCGCGGCCTCGCGCACGTACCCGTCGCGGTCGAGCGACGCGAGGCACACGCACGCGGCGCTCGCGGGGAGGCTTGGGTCGAGCGCCGCCACGCGCGCGGCGCGCAGCTCGGGCCAGGGCGAGTTCGGCCAGCGCCAGGGCTCGCGCGCCGCCGCCGCGAGGCGCAGGAGGTCGAGCGGCGACGCGGCGGTGAAGAGCGCGTCGAGCGCGAGGGCGGCGTCGGAGGGCGCGCCGTCGAGCGTGAACGCGAGCGCCGCCATGGGGTACAGCGTCGTCACGGCGGTCTCGGAGCTGGCGGTGGTCGCGGGGGGCATCGTGAGGTTGCAGCGCTCGTGCGCGATCAAAGCATGCGGGCACGACGACGAGGCGGCCGGTGCAAGCAAATTCCGGTGCACTCACGAGACCCGGTGAAAACAGGGCGATGGCGCGGCGGCGAAGACTACGGCGCCGTAGTCTTCGGCACCTCGTCCGTGGCGGCAACGCTACTCCTCGCGCCTGCGCGTCAGTCGCACCCCGCCGTCGGGCACCGCTGCGCGCCCGCGGTGGACGACGCGAGGCACGCGGCCAGCGAGGCGCAGCCGAGGCCGATGCGTGGTCTCACGGCGGGCGACGCTACCACGCCGCGGGTCGCTCGTTGCGAGGCGCCGGGCGCTGCGAGAGCATCGCGCGCTCGCGATGCGAACCCTCGCGCGCCTCACGCTGCTCGTCGCCTCTGGGTGCGGCGCGCGCTCGGCCCTCGTCGACCCCGACGCGCCGGCGCGCGACGCAGACGCCTCCGCGAGCGACGCGCCTCGCCCGCCCCGCGTCGCCGACTGCGAGCGCCTCGCCGCGGCCGAGCCCCTCGCGGTGATCCGCGACCCGACCGAGGGCCTCGCCCTCGACGGGCGCTACGTGTACTTCGTCGACGGCGGGAGGCTCCGGCGCGTCGACCGCGAGGCCGGGGGCGAGGGCGAGGCGCTCGGCCCAGACTTCGGCGCGCCGTTCCAGTGGTCGTCGATCGTGGTGAGCGGCGAGGGCGCGTTCTTCGACACGTCGTCGGGGGTCGTGCGGCTCGCGCCCGACGGGCGGCTCACGCGGCTCGTCACCGAGCCGACCGTTCACTACACGCGCCACCTCGCGGTGTTCGGGTCGACGCTCTACGCCGGCGTGCAGCGCGGGCCCTCGGCGCAGGTCGTCCGCGTCGGCAGCGACGCGACCGGCCTCGAGACGCTGCACGTCGGGCCCTCGTCGATCTGGGACATCGCGGCCGACCGCGCGACGCTCTACGTCGCCGACTCCGCGAGGCTCGTCGCGGTCGACCTCGCGACGCGCGCCGCGCGCACGCTCGCCGACGCCGTGCCGCGGCGCATGGCGCTCGAGCCCGACGGCCTGTTCGCGATCGGAGACGTCGACGCGCGGACCGTGGTCTTTCGCGTCGAGCCGGGCAGCGGCGCGGTGCGCGTGCTCGCGCCCATGGTGGGCGTCGCGCTCGCCGCCAGCGGCCCCGACCTCTTCGTGCTCGGCGTCACGCCCGCGTCCGCGCCCTACGGCGTCGTCGCGCGCGTGCCGAAGGCGGGCGGCGCGGTGACCGCGATGGCCCGCGCGTCGCTCGGCGCGTCGTCGGGCAACGTCAGCTACTTCAACGGGAGCCTCGCCGTCGACGAGGGGCACGTGTACTTCGTCGACCCGTGCATCCACCGCGCGCCGCCGTTCACCTCGGAGTCGCGGCTGGTGCGCCTGCGCCGCGACGCGACCCTGCGCTGATCGCGCGGCGCCACGGCTCGCCCCTTTCGCTCGCGCCCGCGCGGCCCCACACCCGTAGGAGCGACATGACCCGCACCCACCACGGCAGGCAGCGCGAGCCGCTCCGCACGAGTCGCGAGGTCTACGACCGCGTGCGCTGGGACCCGCAGCTCGACCCCGAGCGCTTCACGGTCGTGTACGAGGACCGCGAGCGCGGCGAGGTCGAGGTGCCGCTGCCCGGCTTCGACCCCGAGGGAGAGATCCCCTGGCACCGCGTGCAGGCGTTCAAGCGAGACGGCGTGACCGTGTGGGACCGCCGCGAGCGCATCGACCTTCTCTCGGCCCCCCGCGCGCACCCCGAGGCGCCCGGGCTCGACGTGACCGCCCTCGCGCCCGTGCACACGTCGGCGCTCGTGGTGATCCCGCCCCTCGGCGCGTGGGAGCCCATCCAGGCGATCCGCGAGCGCCACGACCGCCACGCGGCGCGGTGGATGCCGCACGTCACCCTCGTGTACGGCTTCGTGCCCGAGCACCGCTTCGGCGACGCGCTGCCGGTGATCGAGCGCGCCGTGGCCGGCGTCGAGCCCTTCACCGTCACCCTCGAAGGCTTCGACCGCTTCGCGCACGGAGGGGGCTTCACCGTGTGGATCCGCCCCACGAGCGCTCCCCCCGGCGCGCTCGAAGGGCTCCAGGCGCGGCTCGCCGCGGCGTTCCCGCGGTGCAACGAGCAGTCGACGAAGTCGCCGCGCGGCTTCACCCCGCACCTCTCGGTGGCGCAGTTCCCACGGGCCGACGCCCGCGTGATGGAGGAGCGCGTCGCCGCGTGGACGGCCGCCTGGTCGCCGATCTCGTTCGTCGTCTACGACGTGCCGCTGATCGCGCGCGCGGGCGACGAGCCGTTCCGCGTGGCGCACCGCGTCGCGCTCGGCGCGCGCCGGGGCTGACGCTCCGTTGCGCAAGCGCGTTGCGCAACCTGCACGACGTCGCGCAACGCCGCTGCACCATCGCGACGCGCGAAGACCCGCGAAACAGCGTGTTTTCGAGCGCGCACGGGGGTTGCTCCGGCCCTGCGCGATGCTTGCTCATCTTCGCACCCGGCTCGTCGCGGCGGCGCTGGGGGCCTTCTGCGGCACGGCGTCGGCGCACGGGCTCGACCCCGACCGCGTCGACGCCGTGCTCCACGACGACGTGATCGAGATGACCGCCACGCCTCCCATCGACCTCGTGCGCTTCGCCGACGTCGATGGCGACGGGCGCCTGACCGTCGCCGAGGTGAGCGCCCGCCGCGACGAGGTGCGCCACGCGCTGCTCGCGGCGTGCTCGATCGCCGACGGCGAGGGCCGCGCGGGCGAGCTCGAGCGCTCGGACGTCTCGGTGCCCCGCGATCACGTCGACGGCGCGGGGGGCAGCGCGTGGCTGAGACTCTCGGCGAAGTACCGCTGGGCCCGCGCGCCGGGCGCCGTGCGCGTGCGCTGCGCGTTCGCGGGCGAGCGCCCCGTCGGCGTGTACGCGACGCGCGCGGAGTACGCGACGCCCGGCGTGCTGACGCTCGTGGGCGACCCCGAGACCGCCGTGCTCAGCGCGGCCGCGCCCGAGGTGACGCTGCTGCGCGCGCCGGTGCAGCGCGCCTCGCTG
>JBDHVF010000308.1:0-8709 GCA_039809605.1 Polyangiales bacterium
CACCCGGCGGCCCGCGCGCGCCGCGCCCACGTCGCGCTCGGGCCCGAGCCACACGAGCGCCTCTCCGCGCTCGGCCCGCTCGACCTCGGCGCCCCGCTGTTGCAGCGCCCACACGCGCCCGCCGACCTCCCCCTCGCCCGCGCGCCCGCCCTCGACGAGCAGCCCGTCGCCGCGCGCCACGGGGCCTTCGAGCGCGACCGACAGCCACGCGCGGCCGCGGATCGTTCGAACGCCCGAGAGACGCCCCACGGCGACGCCGCGGTGGTCGCACGCGCGCCCCTCGACGAGCCGCTGGTGGTCGACGCCCGCGAGAAAGCCCGCGCCCGAGCCGCGGGAGAACATCTGAAGCGCCGTCTCGCGCAGCGCGCGCTCGGGCGGCGGCGCCTCGCCCACGGCCGCGGCCACCGCCGCGCGGTAGAGCCTCGTGGTCGCCGCCACGTACTCGGGGCCCTTGAGCCGCCCCTCGATCTTGAGGCTCGCCACGCCGAGCTCCACGAGCCTGGGCACGACGTCGACCGCGGCCAGGTCCTCGGGCGAGAGCAGGTACGCGCGGTCGCCGAGGTCGCGCAGCGCGCCGTCGACCACGAGCTCGTACGGCAGCCGGCACGCCTGCGCGCACGCGCCGCGGTTGGCGCTGCGCCCGCCGATCGCCTCGCTCGTGAGGCACTGCCCCGAGTACGCGATGCAGAGCGCCCCGTGCACGAACACTTCGAGCTCGACGTCGGTGCGCGCCCTGATCGCCGCGATGTCGTCGACCGAGAGCTCGCGCGCCAGGATCACCCGGCTCGCCCCGAGCGAGCGCGCGAACTCCGCCGCGCCCGCGTCGGTGCAGGTCATCTGCGTCGAGGCGTGCACCGGCATCTCGGGCGCGAGGGCGCGCACCACGCGGGCGACGCCCACGTCCTGCACGATCACCGCGTCGACGCCCGCCGCCGCGCACGCGCGCACCGCGGCCTCGACCGACGCGAGCTCGTGGTCGAACACCAGGGTGTTGAGCGTCACGTAGCCCCGCGCGCCGTGGTCGTGCAAGAGGGCCATCGCGTCGCCGAGCGCGCCCGCGTCGAAGTTCCTCGCCCTCGCCCTGGCGTTGAAGCCCTGGAGCCCGAAGTACACCGCGTCGGCGCCGGCCCTCACCGCCGCGCGGAGGGACTCCGCGTCGCCCGCGGGCGCGAGGATTTCTGGCCGTCGCCGCGTCGTCTGCGTGGTCATCGTGGGAGTGTCTCTACCGCATTCCCCGCCGCCCGTGGTGGGATCGGAGCCCACCATGAGCGCCCTCGACGACGCCCGCGCCCGCATCGACGCCATCGACCGCGAGGTGCTCTCGCTCCTCGCCGAGCGCGACCGCATCGCCCGCGAGCTCGCCGCGTGGAAGCGCGACCACGCGCTGCCCCTGCGAGACCCCGCGCGCGAGGAGGCCATGCTCCGCGAGCGCCGCGCGTGGGCCGACGCGCTCGGGCTGCCGCCGTGGGTGGCCGAGGCCGTCACCCGCGTGGTGCTCGCCGCCAACCGCGGCATGACCGACGAGGACCGCGAGGCGCTCTGCGGGCGGTGAGCCCTACACCCCGCCGCCGCCGCGGTGGAGGTGCTCGCGCGTGAGGTTGCGGAGCGCGCCGCCGCCCTCGGGCCCGACCTCGACGTCGTCCTCGATGCGCACGCCGCCGAAGGGCGCCAGCGCGTCGACGAGCGCCCAGTCGACCGCCGACGCGTCGGGGCCCTCTCGCAGCGGGCGCAGCAGGCTCTCGATGAAATACACGCCGGGCTCGATGGTGAAGGTCTGCCCCCGCGCGATCACCGACGTGTTGCGCAGAAAGGGGTTGTCGGCGCGGGGCTTGACCACCGCGCACCCCACGTCGTGGCACTGGAGCCCGAGCGAGTGGCCGAGGCCGTGCGGGTAGAACGCGCGGGTGATCCCGCGGGCCACCGCCTCGGCGCCCGACACGCGCACCACGCCCGCGGCGCGGAGGATCGCGCCGAGCTCGTCGTGCGAGCGGTCGTGCAGCGACTCGTAGCCGTCGCCCTCGCGCACCGCCGCGCAGAGCCGCTGCTGCATCGCCTCCATCGCGTCGACGAGCCCGCGGAACGAGTCGGCCGCCGCGCCCCGCCCCCGCACCCAGGTGCGCGTGATGTCGGAGCAGTACCCGAGGCACGTCGCGCCCGCGTCGAGCAGGAGCGACTCGGCCCCGCCCGCGCGCGTCGAGCTCGTGGGCGCGCGCCCGTAGCTCACGTGGTGCAGCGTCGCCGCGTTGCGACCGAGCGCCACGATGTTCTTGTAGGGCGTCTCGGGGTCGTCCTGCGAGGTCGCGTCGAGGTAGGCCAGGTGCAGCGAGAGCTCGACGCCCGCGCCCCCTTCGAAGGCCCGCAGCACCGCGTCGTGGCCGCGCGCCGCCCGGCGGTTGGCCTCGGCGAGGCACAGCACCTCGTAGCGCGTCTTGGTCGTGCGCAGCGCGTCGAGCTCGCGCAGGAGCGCCGGGGGGTTCACCCGGTCGCCGTCGAAGCCCAGCGTCGCCGCGCGCGCGAGGTCGTCGCCCACGAAGGCCACGCGCCCCGTCGGGAGCTCGGGCTTCACCTGCTCGATACTCGCCACGCCCCGCGCGTCGAGGTGCGCGAGAAAGTGGTCGCTCTCGGGCGCGTAGGGGTGCTCCCAGAAGTCGACGTGCGCGACGCGGTAGAGCGTGGGCGCCGCGCCCGCGCGCGCCACCAGCAGCGCGTCGGGCTCCGAGAGCGCCGCCCAGTGCTGGAGGTGGGGCGTCGGGCGCACGGGCCAGTACTGGTCGTCGAAGTCGGTGCGCTTGCGGGCCGTGCCCGAGTGGATCACCACCGCGTCCCAGCCCTGCGCCGTGAGGCAGCGGTCGTAGGCGGCGCGCAGGCGCGCGACGTGGTCGGGGTACGCGGCGACGATGGGGTCGAGGTTCATGCCGTGAGCTCCGCCTGGGGGCGCTGCGCGTGGCGGCGCGCGCGCACGTCTTCGAGGATCGCGAGGCACCCGTCGACCGTGCCCGTGGTCACCAGCGCCTGGCGGATCGCCGCCGCGCCGGGGATGCCCCGGAGGTAGCCCGCGAGATGCCGCCGCGTCACGGCCACCCCGTGCTGCTCGCCGCGCGCCTCGACGTTCGCCAGCAGGTGCTCGCGGCAGAGCGCGAGGCGCTCTTCGAACGTGGGCGGCGCGCACTCGACGCCCGTGTCGACGAGCGACCGCGCCTCGCGGAACACCCACGGGTGCTCGATCGCGCGGCGCCCCACCATCACCCCCTCGCAGCCCGTCTCGCGCATCGCCCGCTCGGCGTCGGCCGCGGTCTTCACGTCGCCGTTGACGATCACCGGCATGCGCACGGCCTCGCGCGCCCGCTTCGCCCACGACCAGTCGGCCGCGCCGTCGTGGCCCATCTGCGCCGTGCGGCAGTGCAGCGTGAGCGCCACCACGCCCGCGTCTTCGAGCCGCTTCGCGAGGTCGACGATGGGCATGTGGCTCTCGGGCCCCCACCCGATGCGGGTCTTCACCGTCACCGGGAGCTTCGTGCGAGACACCACGAGCTTCGCCATCGCCACCATCGCCTCGGGGTCTCGCAGCCACCCGGCGCCCGCGCCGCGGCCGGCGATCTTGGGCACCCAGCAGCCGCAGTTGATGTCGATCGCGATCGGCCCCGCGGCCTCGGCGACCTCGGCGGCCTCGGCGAGGCGGCCCGGGTCCGAGCCGTAGATCTGGATCGCCGTCGGCTGGTCGTCGGGCGGCAGCACGAGCTTGCGCCGCGCGCGGCGGCACCCGCGGAGCAGCCCCTCGACGTTGACGAACTCGGTCACGCAGAAGTGCGCGCCGAGCCTGCGGCAGAGGCGCCGGAAGACCACGTCGGAGACGTCCTCCATGGGCGCGAGGATCACGGGCTTGCTGCGGTAGATTTCGAGGAGGCGTTCGAGGGGGGTCACGGCTTGAAGGTCACGGTTTGTACCCCAGGCCCTCTCTCTGGGCCACAGGCGCCCTGGAACGCGCCGCGCCCGACGACGTAGGATCGCCGCCCTGAGGGCCCCGAATGATCCGCTTCTCGCTCACGTGCTCGCTCGCCGCGCTCCTCTCCATGGGCTGCTCCGACCCGTCGCCGACGCCCGCCGACGCGGCCGCGCAAGACGCCGCCGACGCGGCACCCGCCGACGCGGCGCCCGCGGTCGACACGGGCCCGGCGCCCACGCCCTACGAGGGCCCCGACGACTGGTGCCCCGGCCGAGACCACTGCCGGAACACGGGCGACGACCGTCTGCAGGTCGGCGTCGCCACCGAGAGCATCACGCCCGAGATCCCCGAGACGTGGACCGACACCAACCACAACGGCCACCCCGACCCCGCCGAGCCCTTCGTCGACGCCAACATGAACGGCCGCCACGACGACGGCGAGGAGTTCACCGACCGCAACAACAACCACCAGTACGACGCGGCCGAGCCCTTCGACGACGCCAACCACAACGGCGTGCTCGACGGCGTGTGGATCGCGGGCTTCGGCGCCAACCGCCCCGCCACGGGCGTGCACGACCCCCTCGAGGTGCGCGCCCTCGCCTTCCGCTACAACGACATCACCGTCGCGTGGGCCGTCATCGACTGCGTCGGGCTCTTCATCAACGAGATGGACACCATCCGCCAGGACCCGACCCTGCGCGGCATGGACGTCGACAAGATCCTCATCAGCTCGACGCACGTGCACGAGGGCGTCGACACGGTGGGCCTGTGGGGGCCCGACATCGGGCACACGGGGCTCAACCGCGCCTACCAGGCCATGGTGCGCGCGCGCACGGCGACGGCGCTGCGCCGCGCGATCGAGGGCGTGCGGCCCGTGCGCATGCGCGTGGCGCAGACGGTCACCGTCGACGCCATGGGCAGCACGCTCGACTACGTCAACGACACGCGCGACCCGGTGATCTACGACCCCACGGTCACCGTGGCGCAGTTCGTCGACGACCAGATGCCCACGCGCACCGTCGCGACGCTCGTGAACTGGGCCGCGCACCCCGAGTACACGGGCTCCGAGAACACGCTCCTCTCGGCCGACTACGTGCACTACCTCCGCGACACGATGGAGACGGGCCTCCCCGCGGAGAGCGTCGCGGGCCTCGGCGGCACCGTGGTGTTCGTCAACGGCCCCCTCGGCGGGCAGGTCGGGCCCGGCGGCGGCGTGCACCCGCGCGCGCCCGACGGCATGACCGTGCGCGACTCGGGGCTGCGCAAGGCCGAGCTCGCGGGCACCAACGTCGCGCGCCTCGCCCTTCAAGCCATTCAGCGCGACGGCGTGGAGGTGAGCGACACTTCCCTCAGCTACCGCACCGCGCCGCTCAACGCGCGCGTCGAGAACATCGGCTACGGGATCTACTACAACATGGGCATCTTCGACCGCGAGCTCTTCGCGTGGGACTCGCGCATGCCCCTCGGCCGCGACAACTACGCGTGGGTGCGCTCGCGCGTGACGTACTTTCAGGTGGGGCCCGTGGCGGCCATCACGGCGCCGGGCGAGCTCAACCCCGACCTGTGGGTGGGCTTCGACGACCGCTGGTCGTGGGGCCAGATGCGCGTGACCGAGCGGAGCAACCCCCCCGACTTCTCGCGCGCGCCGCGGGCGCCCTACCTCCGCGACCTCATGCTCCAGAACCCCGGCGTGCGCTACGCGTTCGTGGCGGGGCTCACCGAAGACTTCCTGGGGTACATCGTGCCCGCGTACAACTACGTGCTCAACGAGACGCTGCCGTACATCCTCGAGGCCGACGGCGACCACTACGAAGAGACCAACTCCATCGGCCCCGAGGTCGAGCGCTTCCTCCAGCACCCGATGATGGAGCTCAGCCGCTGGCGCCCTCCGGCGCAGTGACCCCGAGCGTGTCGGTCACGACCTTCACGGTCTCGTCGGGCGCGTCGACGTGCACCCAGTGGCCCGCGTGCTCGACCACGGTGCACCGCACGCGGCCCGGGTGCCTCGCGGCGGCCCGCTCGACGCGCGCGCGGTCGTCGGCGTCGAACGCGAGCGAGCGCCCGCCGATCACCACGTGCACCCGCACCCGGCCCGGCGGGTCGTCGATCACGCGCCAGATGTCGGTCGCGAGGTAGTCCGCGAGCATCTCGCGGATGGCCCCCACGTCGGTGCGCAGGCGGTACGCGCCCGCGTCGAGCGCGAGGTTCATCGCCATCCACGCGGCGAGCTCCTTCGAGAAGCCCCGCGCCACGACCGCCTCGACGAACGCGTCGCGCGACGGGAAGGGGCCGCCCATCGCGGCGAGCGCGTCGATGGCCCGCACGGTGGTCTCGGCGCCGCGCGAGGCGCCCTCTCCGCCGGGGTTTCCGTCGACGACGACGGCGTGGTCGAGCGCGCCCTTCACACGGTCGACCCACGCGAGCGCGCAGCGGGCGCCGTAGCTGTGGCCGATCACCGCGTCGAAGCCGTGGCCGAGGTGCGCCGAGAGGCCCGCGAGGTCGTCGCACACCGCGTCGAGGGTGTGGGGGCCGGGCATCGCCTGCGCGTCGCCGTGGTTGCGCAGGTCGGGCAGCACGAAGCCCCACGCGGGCAGCGCCGCCGACGCGCGGCGCACCACGCCCCGCCAGTTGGTCTTCGACCCGAGGATGCCGTGCATCACGAGGCACCACCGCGAGGGCGACGGCGGCGCGACGATCTGGTGAGGGAGGGCCATGGCCGGCGGACTCTACACACGTCCCCGCGCCGTCGGGTATGACTGGCGCCATGGTGCGTCGCAACGAATCCCTCGACCGCTTCGCCGAGGCGCCGCAGGGCGCGAAGGCGAAGAAGGTTCCGTTCGACTTCGTGCTCGAGGCCCTCGCGCCGCTCGCGCCCACGACGAGGCCCATGTTCGGCTGCACCGCGGTGTACGTGGGCGAGCGCATCGTGATGATCCTGCGCAAGAAGGCCGGCGACGCCCACGACAGCGGCGTGTGGCTCGCCACCACCGAGGCGCACCACGCGTCGCTGCGTCAGGAGCTCCCGAGCATGCGCTCGATCGAGGTGTTCGGGCCGGGCGTGACCGGGTGGCAGAACCTCCCCGAGACCGCCGACGACTTCGAAGAGTCGGCGCTGCGCGCGTGCGCCCTGGTGCGCGCGGGCGACCCCCGCATCGGCAAGGTGCCCGCGAAGAAGCCCGCGAAGAAGCCCGCGAAGAAGCGGGCGCGCTGATTCACCGATGGGCATTCGCGGGGCCGGCACTATGATCGCGCGGTCTCGGATGGAGCGGTGATGAGCGCCTCGCGATGGATCCACGTGCCGCTCGCCTTCGTGGCTTTCGCCGCGCCGGCGACGGCGCTCGCGCAGGTCGACGAGGGCGACCCCGAGGGCCTCGTGCGCCAGGGCGCGGAGCTCTCGCGCCGCGGCGAGCTCCAGCGCGCGCTCGAGGCGCTGCGCGCGGCGGTGGCGCGCGAGCGCTCGGGCCACGCGCTCGCCGAGCTCGGGTTCGTCGAGCAGGCGCTCGGGCAGATGCTCGAGGCCGAGGCGCACCTCGCCGAGGCGCTCATTCTCACCGACGAGCGCTGGGTGCGGCACCACCGCAGGGACATCGAGGGCGCGCTCGCGACCACGCGCGCGGCCATCGGGTCGGTGCGCGTCACGTCGAACGTCGAGGGCGCCGAGGTGCGGGTCAACGGCACCGTCGCGGGTCGCACGCCGCTGCGCGAGCCCGTGCGCGTGCCCGTGGGCCCCGCCGTCGTCGAGCTGCGCGCGACGGGCTACACCACCGCGTCGCGCACGGTGAACGTGCTCCAGGGCGACGCGGCCGAGGCGCACGTGTCGCTCGAGCGCGCCGGGCCGCCGCCGCCCGAGGCGCCGCCGCCGCCGCGCTGCGCGCCGGGCCTGGTGCTGCGCGGGGGGCTGTGCTTCTCGCCCGAGCCCGTCGACGACGGGTCGGTCTCGCCCTTCCGCTGGATGCTCTACGTGGGCGGGGCCGCGGCGGCGGTCTCCGCGGGCGTCGCCATCGGCCTGTGGGCCAACGGAAACGGCGACGAGAGCGCCTACCTCGCGCGCTGCGGCGGCGCGAACGTCGCGCCCGCGTGCGAGGGCGACTGGCGCGCCACGCAGGACGCCCTCTCGTCGCGCGCCTCGGTGGTCAACGGGATGTGGGTGCTCGCGGGCGTGAGCGCGGCGACGGCGCTCGTGGGCCTCGGCCTCGAGCTGCGCGCCTCGCGCCGCCGCGCCCCCGCGCGCGCGGGCCTCACGATCGGCCCCATGGGAGCGCGCCTCACGTGGTGACCCGCCTCGCCCGGTGCGCGCTCGCCGCCCTCGCGCTCGCGGGCTGTAGCTGGGACCTCCCCCTGCCCCGCATCGCCCACGACGCGCCCGACGTCACCGCGCCCGACGTCACCGCGCCCGACGCGCCGTTCGACGCGCCGTTCGACGCGCGCGACGCGAGCGACGTGACGGACGCCGCCGACGCGCGCGACGCCTCCGACGCGCCCGACGCGCGCGACGTGATGCTCGACCTCGCCGATGTGCGAGACGTGACCGAGGCGTCGCTGCCCGACGGGGCCGTGTGCGCGCCGGGCGACTTCCGTCCGTGCTACAGCGGCGACCCGTCGACCATGGGCCTGGGGTACTGCCGCGCGGGGGCGCAGTTCTGCGAGCGTCCGGGCGTGTGGGCCGCGCGCTGCGAGGGCGAGATCACGCGCGACTGCGCCGGGCGGCGCTGCGGCTCCGACGGGTGCGAGGGCTCGTGCGGCGCGTGCCCGTCGGGCACCGTCTG
>JBDHVF010000309.1:0-8690 GCA_039809605.1 Polyangiales bacterium
GCACGCGGAGAGGAGGGCGAAGCACGAAAGCAGAAGGGAGCCGCGCATGCGGCGCATCGTAGCGCGAAGCGCGGCGCGCGGAACGTCTCGGCGTGCGGCTACGCCTGCGCGACGGGGGTGGAGCGCTCGTCGCGGCCGCGGGTGCGCGACTGCGCGCGCTCGAGGGCCGCGCGCACGAAGCGCACGAAGAGCGGGTGCGGGGTCATGGGGCGCGACTTGAGCTCGGGGTGAAACTGGCAGCCCACGAAGTACGGGTGGTTGCGGAGCTCCACCATCTCGACGAGGCGGCGGTCGGGCGAGGTGCCCGAGAGCACCAGGCCCTTGGCCTCGAGCTGCTCGCGGTAGTCGTTGTTGACCTCGTAGCGGTGCCGGTGCCGCTCGGAGATCTCGGTGGTGCCGTACGCGTCGGCGGCGATGGAGCCCGGCGCGAGCGTGCACGGGTACGCGCCGAGGCGCATGGTGGCGCCCTTCTCCCGCACGTTGCGCTGCTCGGGCATGATGTCGATCACGGCGGGCGCCGCGGGGTCGAACTCGGCGCTGTTGGCGCGCGCGACGCCCGCGACGTGGCGCGCGAACTCGACCACCGCGAGCTGCATGCCGAGGCAGATGCCGAAGAAGGGCACCGACCGCTCGCGCGCGTAGCGGATCGCGGCGATCTTGCCCTCGGTGCCGCGCTCGCCGAAGCCGCCGGGCACGAGGATGGCGTCGACCTCGCCGAGCACCTTGGCCACGTCGTCGCCGGCCTTCTCGATGGCCTCGGAGTCGACGTAGTGCAGGTCGAGCTTCACGTCGTTGTCCATGCCGCCGTGCACCAGGGCCTCGTGCAGGCTCTTGTACGAGTCGCGCAGGTGCACGTATTTGCCCACCACGGCGATGCGCACGCTCCCGCGCGTGGGGCGCAGAAAGCGCTCGACGACGTGCTTCCACGGGCCGATGTCGGGCAGCCGCGACCAGATGTTGAGCTTCTCGCAGAGCAGCTCGTCGATGCCCTGCTCGTGCAGGGTCTCGGGCAGCGCGTAGATGCACTGCACGTCGGGCGCCGAGATCACCATCTCGGCGGGCACGTTCGAGAAGAGCGAGATCTTCTCCTTGATGGAGCGCGAGAGGGGCTTCTCGGTGCGGCAGATGAGCACGTCGGGCTGGATGCCGATCTCGCGCAGCTCCTTGACCGAGTGCTGCGTGGGCTTGGTCTTGAGCTCGCCCGCGGCGCCGATCCAGGGCACGAGCGTGACGTGGATGCTCAGCGCGTTGCCGGGCCCGAGCTCGAGCTTCAACTGCCGCACGGCCTCGAGGAAGGGCAGGGACTCGATGTCGCCCACGGTGCCGCCGATCTCGACGATCGCCACGTCGACGCCGTCGGTGGCCTCGACGACGCGCGCCTTGATCTCGTCGGTGATGTGCGGAATGACCTGCACGGTCGCGCCGAGGTACTCGCCGCGGCGCTCCTTGGAGATCACCGACTGGTAGATCTTGCCCGTGGTGAGGTTGTTGGCGCGGGTGAGGCGCGCGTTGGTGAAGCGCTCGTAGTGGCCGAGGTCGAGGTCGGTCTCGGCGCCGTCGTCGGTGACGTAGACCTCGCCGTGCTGGTACGGAGACATCGTGCCGGGGTCGACGTTGATGTAGGGGTCGAGCTTGACGAAGGTGACCCGCAGCCCCCGCGCCTCGAGCAGCGCGCCGATCGACGCGGAGGCGAGGCCCTTGCCGATCGACGACACGACGCCGCCGGTGGTGAACAGGTACTTCGTGCGCTTGGCGCTCATTCAGTTCTCTCCGCTCCGCGCCGTTGTGTGCGGCGGGATCATTGGGTTCGCGCGACGGTGAGCCGCGCGGTGCGAGGGCACCCGTGCGGTGCGTTTCGGTGCCGGTGAGGGCAACGGGATCGCGCCGCGGTGCGACGCACGGAACCTGACTCTAGGAACCGAACGCTCCCGATGTCAATTCGTCGACTCGCGCGGAGCATGCGCGAGCGCCGTCACCACGCGCCCGCGAGCACGCCCATCACGTTGTACTGCCCCTCGTCGTCGACCGAGACGTTGACCCTGAGCCCGAGGTCGGCGATGCGCTTCGCGAGCGCGAGCCCGAGCGACCCTTGCACCGCGCCGCGCTCGGCCGCCACCGCGAGCTCGAAGCCCGGCCCCTCGACCGACACCGCCGCGCCCACGGGCGTCGTGCGGAACGACGTCCACTCGTCGCCCTGCTTTCGCACCGAGAGCTTGTCGACGCGAAAGCCCACGCGCCACCCGTCGGCCACGCGCTGTCGCACCGCGATCGACCCGTCGAGCCAGCGCATCTCCGACGCGTCGCCCCACGCGAGGCCCTCGGAGTTGAAGCTCACGCGCACCGTCGCGTCGGTGTCGCCCGTGACGTAGCGGTACGCGGCCTCGACGAACACCCTCTTGTCGTCGACCCAGAAGTCCGCCAGCGAGAAGCCCCTCGCGATGGGCGAGTCGCGGCGCAGCTCGCCCTGCGTCATGAGCTTCGCCAGCCGCGGGTCCCTCCGCGGCGACACCGAGGTCATCATGTGAAAGCGCCTGCCCCACGCGTCTTCGAACTCGGCGACGGGCACCGCGCGCGTCTGGCCGTCGGCCTTCCAGTTGCGCACGGTGACGGTGCCCGCGGCCTTGTCGTAGCCGCTCACCACGGCGAAGTGCCCGCCGCCGCCCTTCCACCCGAGGCCCACGAGCGCGGGCATGCCCGACGCGACGAACTGCTCGAGCCGCGCGAGGTCGCCCACACCGCTGATGGCCGTCAGGCCGCGCCGCGCGAACTCGCGGTCGACCACGAGGTTGTTGCCCGCCACGTCGCGCAGCCCCCCGACGCCCGGAATGCCAAAAGGCCCCGGGAGCTGCGTGTCGATCTCGTCGAGCAGCACGGGCTCGCCCGCGGCCTTCAAGATCATCGCGACGGCCGTCTCGCCGCACGACGTGTCGAGCTGCGAGTACGCGTCGACCGGGAGCTCGACCTTCGAAGGCACCTGCGCCCCCGGCGCGAAGCCACGCACCGACGCGTCGAGGAGCGACTGCGCCGCGCCCGTCGCGAGCGCGAGCCCGCTGTCGACGAGGATCCCGAACGCCTTGTGGAAGGGCCTGCGCACCGCCTCGGGGATGTGGTCGATCACCGCGTACACCTTGTCGGCCGCGGGGCGCGCCGCGCTCGCGAGGAGCAGCGCGGGCACGACGCCGAAGGCCGCCTCGGCGCGCGTCAGGTCGTCGAGCGAGGCGTCGTTGCCGAGGGCCTGCGTGAGCGCGGCGTAGGTGGGGCCGAAGAAGCTCGCGCGGTTCGCCTCGACGACGGCCGGAGGCGGAGGGTCGAAGCGCACGGGCTCGCCGGGCCGCGGCGCCTTCGGGTGGGGGTCGAGCGTCATCGCGCGCGAGGCGTCGTCGAACGCGGCGCGCGCCAGCGGCGTGGCGAAGGTCGGGTTGAGCGATGGCTTCTTGTCGTTCCCCATGGGCCGCGAGCATACGCCCGCTGGAGACTCAGCGGGTCACGCGGGCTTCGCGGGCGCCGCGGGTTTCGGCGCGCGCGCCTTGCGGGTCGCCATCCCGAGCGCGACGAGGTGGTCGCGGCGCTTGATCACCTTGCGCGCGACGAGGGTCCACTCGTCGACCCAGTCGTAGAGCTCGCGCAGCGCCGCGTCGACGTCGACCGGCGCGACCACCGCGGGCGCGGGCTTCGCGGGCGCGGCGCCCTTCTGCACCGTCGCGAGCCATGCCTGCACGGACCCGCGCGCGGCTTCGTCGATGCCGCGGCTCGCCAGGATCTCCAGCGCGCGCTTCGCCTGCGCCTTCGTGACCGCGGGCTTCGCTGCGTCGTCGCGCGCGGGCGCCTTCGACTTCGCCGCGGGCTTCGGGTCGGCCACGTCGTCGAGCGCGTCGAGGCGCTCGACGAACGAGGCCACGGCGCGCACCGACGCGATGCCGTCGGAGGGCGCGAGTCCGCCCGCGAAGAGGAACGCGCGCGCCGCGGGCTCGCGCCTGCGCAGCGCGACGTCGGCGATGGGGAGGTTCTCGTTGTCCCACGCGTCGAGGTTCGCGAGCGCCTCGCGCACGGCCGGGTCCGACTGGGGGAGCGCTCCCTCGCCGGGCTCCACGGGCGCGACCGAAGGGTCGACCGCGCGCAGCAGCGACCAGCCGCGCTCGTGCTCGGCGTTCGTGTACCCCTTCGACTCCAGCACCCCGCGGATCACGGCCGAGCGCCCGACCCCCAGCAGGAACGTCAGCGCGCGCGCGGGCACGCGGTCGAGGGTCTGTCGTGAAGGCATCGTCTCGTCGGTCGGCATCGGTGGTCCCTTCGTTTGGCGGCGCGCGAACGGTGGCGCCCAGCTCCGCGCTACAGATGTGTTCAGGACGGGACTTTTGCGCGCGGTGAGACGATTTCGGTGCCTTGCTCAGCGACCGGGAGGGCTTGTCCAACGACGCGGAGGCTCGTGAAGGGCTGGAATCACGCGCTTTCCGGCGAAGGGAGCGGTGCTGGCGAGCCAGGCGCGAGCGTCGAACGCCGGGGGAATGGCCGCTTCGGGCGTTGAGCAAGGGGTGGCGGCGCGTGAGCGAGGGCTCCGCGGAGGATGAGCAGACGCCGTCGGCCCCTCGACGTGATCGCGCCGGACGTCAGCGCGCGAGCGAGCTCCGGTCCCACGCGAACGCGCACGCGGCGAGCAGCGCGCCGAGCGCCGCGGGCGCCCACGCCCACGGGTTCACGCGCGTGGCGACGGCCGAGAGCAGCACGGTCACGAGCCCGCCGCCGAGCATCCACGGCCGCGCGCGGTCGCGCAGGCGCAGCGCGCCCACGCCCACGGCCGCGAAGAACGCCGCGTTCACCAGGGGCCACGGGTCGAGCGGGATCCACGACGTGCCCGGCGTGCGACGACGCCAGAGCGCCTCGGCCGCGAGGCCCCACGCGAACCACCCCGCGAGGAGCAGCGCCACCGCGCCCCCGGCGCGCGCCCAGAACCTCGTCGAACGGAGCAGAGACCTCATGGGGGCGATCGATCGTTCTGCTCGGTGATACTGGCGGAGGCGGCAGGATTCGAACCTGCGGTACGGTTGCCCGTACGACGGCTTAGCAAGCCGCTGCCTTAGGCCACTCGGCCACGCCTCCGGCGCTCGCGGCGTGCGCGAGCGGACGCTGTGGGTACCACGCTCCGCCGCGGGGGACAAGTCTCGAAGTTCACCCCCGCGCGAGGAGCATCACCCCCGCGACGAGGAGCATCGCGTAGACGCCCTTGCGAAAGAGGGCCTCGGGCACGCGGTGGTGCGCGAGCTCGCCCGCGAGCATGCCGAGGGCGAGCGCGGGAGCGAGCGAGAGGCTCGCGCGCAGGCTCGACGCGCCCACGAGCCCGCCGCGCACGTACGGCACGAGGAAGGCCACGTTGAGCGTGAGCCACAGGGCGCTGAGCGTCGCGCGGAAGCGGGTCTTGTCGGCGACCCAGCGGCTCGTGACGTAGACCGCGAGGGGGCCGCCCACGCCGAACATGCCGTGCACCGCGCCGCCGAGGAGCAAGAGCCCCGAGGCCGCGCGGGGGGCGAGGTCGCGCGAAGGCGCCGACGGGCGAAGCATGCGCAGGAGCTCGAGGGTCGAGAGCGCGAGCACGAAGGCGCCGAACGAGCGCTTGAGCGACGACTCGGGCAGGCGCGCGGCGGCGAGCGCGCCCGCGGGCATCGCCACGAGCATCAGCGGCAGCACCCGTCGCAGGAGCACCCGACGGTCGACCAGGCGCCAGTAGCGCGCGGTGAAGTACGCCGAGAGCGCGAGGTTGAGCGGCACGAGCGCCGCGAGCAGCGCGCGGATGGGCACGAGCGCCGAGCCGAGCGCGACGGAGATCACCGTCGAGCCGAAGCCGAGGGCCGACTCCGTCGTGAAGGCGACGAAGACCACCAGGGCCACGAGCGGCGCGCGGTCGAGCAGCGGACTACCCCTCGGCGAGCTCGCCCATCGCGCGGTACTTGCGGTAGCGGTCGTCGACGAGCCCGGCGCCGTCGAGGGTCGCGAGGGCGTCGAGGTGGCGCGCGACGGCGTCGCCCACGCGGCGCGCGCTCTCGTCGGGGTCGCGGTGCGCGCCGCCCGCGGGCTCGGGCACGAGCTCGTCGACCACGCCGAAGCGCAGGAGGTGGTCGGCCGTGACCTTGAGCTGCTCGGCGGCCTCGGGGCCGCGGGCGCGGTCCTTCCACAGGATCGACGCGCAGCCCTCGGGCGAGATCACCGAGTACGTGGCGAACTCGAGCATCACCACGCGGTTGGCGACGCCGAGCGCGAGCGCGCCGCCGCTGCCCCCCTCGCCGATCACCGTCGCCACCACGGGCACGCGCAGGCGCGACATGGCGAGCAGGCACTGGCCGATCGCCTCGGCCTGCCCGCGCTCCTCGGCGCCGAGGCCGGGGAACGCGCCGGGCGTGTCGATGAAGGTGAGCAGGGGCCTTCTGAAGCGCGCGGCGAGGTCCATGAGCCGCTGGGCCTTTCGGTAGCCCTCGGGGTGGGGCATGCCGAAGTTGCGCGCCATGGCGTCCTTCACGCCGCGGCCCTTCTGGTGGCCGATGACCACCACGGCGCGCCCGCGGAAGCGCGCGAGGCCGCCCACCACGGCGCGGTCGTCGGCGAACGCGCGGTCGCCGTGCAGCTCGACGAAGTCGTCGCAGAGGCGCTGCACGTAGTCGAGGGTGTAGGGCCGGTCGGGGTGCCGCGAGAGCTGCACCTTCTGCCACGCGCCGAGCGACGAGAAGATGTCGGCCTGGAGCATCCGGGCCTTCTCCTCGAGGCGCGCGACCTCGGCGTCGAGCTCGGCGCCGCCGCGGCCCGACGCGCGCACGGCGGCCTTGAGCTCGTGGATGCGCCGCTCGAGCTCGACGAGGGGGCGTTCGAACTCCAGGGTGGCCATCGGGTCGCTACGCGCGCCTCTCGCCCTCGACGTCCGTGGTGCGCTCGCGGAGCACTTCGAACACGCGCACGGGCTGGGCGATGCCCTTGGGCTTGATGGGCTCGAGCTCGCGCACCTCGAAGTCGTCCTTCACGAGGTTCCACGTGGTCTCGGCGATGAGCACCTGCATGCCGTGGGCGGCGGAGCAGAGGCGCGCGGCGAGGTTCACGGGCGCACCGATCACCGTGTACTGCATTGCCTTCGAGCTGCCGATGTAGCCCGCCACCACGTCGCCGGTGTTGATCCCGATGCCGATCTCGAACGAGGTCTTGCCCTCGGCCGCGCGCGCGGCGTTGAAGCGCCTGAGCTCGTCGAGCATGGCGAGGGCCGCGCGCACCGCCCGCACGGCGTCGTCGGGGTGCGCCACGGGCGCGCCGAAGAGGGCCATGATCTCGTCGCCCACGAACTTGTCGAGCGTGCCCTCGTACTCGAAGACGATCTCCACCATGCGCTCGAAGTAGGCGTTGAGCATCTGCACGATGTCGCCGGCCTGCATGGTCTCAGACCGCGAGGTGAACCCGCGGATGTCGGAGAAGAGCATGGTGGTCACGCGCGGCTCGCCGCCCTGCTTGACCTCGACCTTGCCCGAGACCACGAGCTCGGCGATCGCGGGCGAGAGCAGCCGCTGGAAGCGCGCGCGCGCGAGGGCCTCGTCCTCGATGCGCCGCGCGAGGCTCGCGTTGGCGATCGAGAGCGCGGCCTGGTTGGCGATGTTGGTGAAGAGCTGCAGGTCCTTCTCGCCGAAGGCGTTGGGGTTCTGCGAGTCGACCATCATGATGCCGAGGAGCTCGTTCCTGTAGAGCAGCGGCACGGCCATCGAGCTGCGGATGCCCGTCATGATGATGGACTTCGACTCGGAGAAGCGCGGGTCGAGCTTGGCGTCGCTCGAGAGCACCGCCACCTTCTCCTTGACCACCTGGCCCACGACGGCGCGCGAGACCACGAGCTCCTCGGGGCCGGGCCTGCGCGCGCGCGAGCACCGGGGCTTGAGCTCGCCGTTCTCGAAGAGGAGGATCACGCCGCGGTCGGCCGTGAGCAGGTCGAACGAGCGCTCGAGGATCTTCTCGAGCAGGCGGTCGAGGTCGAGCTCGGCGCCCACCGCGCGCTGCAGCTCGTACGAGATGCGCAGCTTCTCGTAGTCGCGCCGCAGGGCCTCGACGTCCTGCACCGAGCGCTCGGGGAGGAACTGCTGCAGCTCCGCGGCGATCTTGGTGCGGACGTGCGACTCCATCATGGCGCCGCCGATGGTGACGTTGCGCAGCGCCTGGAGCGGCACCTGCGGCGCGATGGGGCGCGCCGTGACGGGCGGCGACGCGGAGCCCACCGCCGCGGCGAGCGCGCCCGCGGGCGTGAGCGGGCTCTGATGCGCCGGGGGCTGGGGCGCCACCGCCTGCGGCGCCTGCGGCGGAACGTTCGGCTGCAGCCCCGTGGGAAAGAGCCCGTTGCCCGGCGCCGCGGGCGCGGTGGCCGCGCTGAGCTCGTGGAAGATCGCGCGCGTGTTGCCGAGCGCGATCTGGTCGCCGTGGTGCAACAGGGCCTCGCCCGCGACGCGCTGCTCGTTGACGTAGGTGCCGTTGAGCGAGCCGAGGTCGCGGAGGTACCAGCGGTTGTTGCGGTACTCGACGACGCAGTGCTCCTTCGAGACGATGCGGTCGAGGAGCTGGATGGAGTTGTTGGGGTGCCTCCCCAGGGTGTTGACCGCGGAGAGCTCTCGCTCCAACTGCCCCTCGGGCCCGGTGATCACCAGCTTCGCCATGCCGCGGTCGCCAGACTAGACGGA
>JBDHVF010000310.1:0-8690 GCA_039809605.1 Polyangiales bacterium
CCACGCGCGAAGACCCCGGCGCGACGTGGAGGACGCTCGGCTGGGTCGCGGCCGGCGGCGCGGCGGCGGGGCTGATCGCGGGGACCGTCGCGCTGATCGTGCAGCGCGACCTCGCGAGCTCGTTCAACGAGCAGGGGTATCCCTCGAACGCGTGCGACGCGATCCCCTCGTGCCTCTCCGATCGCTCGGGCGCAGACGTCGCGGCCAACGTCGCGTGGGTGGGCTACGTGAGCGGCGCGGTGCTCGGGGCGGCGTCGATCGCGCTCTTCGTGGCCGCGCCCGCCGCGCGTCCGCGGACGACCGCTCGCGCCGCCTGCGGGCTCGGGCCGGGCACCGCGGGGGTGTCATGCTCGTTCGGGTTCTGACCGCGGCGGCCCTCCGGTTGCAGAGCCCGGCGCGTGCTTCGCGGAGGCGTTTCGAGATGAGGGCTCTGCTTCGTGGCGTGGCGGTGGTGATGGCGGTGGGCGCGTCGTCGTGCGCGACGCTGGTGTACGGCCCGCCGCGCGAGCCCGACGCCGCGGCCGACGCCGCGGCCGACGCGAGCGACGACCGGCCTCCGTGCGCGACGCCGTGCGGCGCCGCGTGCTGCAGGGCGCCGCTCGGCACGGTGCGCAACGCGTGCTCCGCGGGCGTGTGCGAGCCGACCTGCGCCGAGGGCTTCGGCGACTGCGACGGCGACCCGTCGAACGGCTGCGAGGCCCAGCTCGACGACGACGCCCACTGCGGCTCGTGCACGCGCCCATGCCTGGGCGGCATGACCTGCCTGCCGCCGCCTCCGCCGATGATGGGCGGCCCCCTCGGCTGCTACGCGTGCGGCTTTCTCAACCACCCGTGCTGCGGGGCCGACCTGCGCTGCGACCCGGGGCTCCGCTGCGTCTCGCGCTTCTGCGTGATGTGAGGGCCGTCAGCCGCGCTTGCGCGGGCGCTCGATGCCGTACTCCTCGAGGCGGTAGATGAGCGTGCGGCGCGAGACGCCGAGCACCTCGGCGGCGCGCGTCTGGTTGCCGTCGCACTGCGCGAGCACCTCGAGGATGCGCTGGCGGTCGGCGGCCTTGCGCTCGCCCTGCGCCCGCTCGCCGCCCGCGGCGGGCGCGCCCGTCGCCACCCGCGGGGGCAGGTGCTCGGTGAGGATCACGTTACCCTCGGCGAGCACCATCGCGCGCTCGACCGCGTAGCGGAGCTCGCGCACGTTGCCGGGCCACGGGTATGCCTCCATCGCGGCGAGGGCGGCGGGCGAGAGCGTGGGGGCGGCGCGGTCCATCTGGCGCGCGGCGGCCGCGAGCAGGCGCCGCGCGAGCTCGCCGATCTCGCCGCGCCGCTCGCGCAGCGGAGGGATCGTGAGCGCGATGCCGTTCAGGCGAAAGAAGAGGTCCTGGCGAAAGGCGCCGCGCGCCGAGGCGGCCTCGAGGTCGCGGTTGGTGGCGGCGATGAAGCGCACGTCGACGGTGCGCGGCGAGCGCCCGCCCACGCGCAGCACCTCGCGCTGCTCGAGCACCCGCAGGAGCTTCACCTGAATGAGCGTCGGAAGCTCGCCCACCTCGTCGAGAAAGACCGTGCCCCCCTCGGCCGACTCGATGAGCCCGGGCCTCGCCGCGACGGCGCCCGTGAACGCGCCCTTCTCGTGCCCGAAGAGCTCGCCCTCGAGCAGCGTCTCCGAGAGGGCCGCGCAGTTGAGCGCCAGAAAGGGCCCCTTCGCGCGCGGGGAGAGAGAATGGATCGTGCGCGCGAGCACGTCCTTGCCGACGCCCGTCTCGCCGAGGATGAGCACCGGCAGCGTGGCCTGCGCCGCGCGCGCGGCCTGCGCGTAGAGGGCCTTCATCGCCGGGTCGCTCACGACGGCCGCGTCGCCCGCGGGCTGCGCGTCGGCGGCGGGCGGCGCGTGGCGCACGACCGCCACCACGGCCCCGAGCACCACGGCGTCTCCCACGGAGAGCTTCGCGCGACGCCCCCGCACCGTGCGGAGCGCCGCGGTGGCCATGGGGTCTCGGCCGGGCGCCGCGGCGCCGCGGATCAGCGTGCCGTTGGCGCCCCCGAGGTCCTCGATCTCGAGCGGAGGCCCCACGTGCAGCACCGCGTGCTTGCGCGAGACGGCCGGGTCGTCGACGCGCACGTCGTTGTCGTCGGCGCGCCCGAGCGTCACGACGCCGCCGGGCGAGAGGCTGTACACCGAGACCGCGTCGCCGCAGACCACGACGAGCTGAAGGCCGATCTCCGATTCGGGGGGCGTCACGGGCGCGAGTATAGGGGCTCGCGGGCGCGCGGGCGCCTCGGTCGTGCGGTCGGGTGCGGTCGCGCGGTGCAGGGGCGCCCGGCGCGCAACGGGTCGTGCAACGTGTTGTGCATTGCGTTGTGCATTCGCCGCCTCGGAGGCCGTTGCGCCCGCGGCGCCACTCGCGTAACGAGACGGGCCGTGGCTCGGAACTACACGCGCGAGGAGGTCGAGGCGATCCTCGCGCGCGCGTTGGAGAAGCAGCGCGCGCACGCCGAGGGCGTCTCGCACGAGGAGCTCCTGGCGATCGGCCGGGAGCTGGGTGTCGGCTCCGAGGCGCTCGAGGCCGCGGCGAGCACCGTGCAAGACGAGATGCGCGTCGAGGAGCGCGTCGAGGAGCGCGTGCGCCGCTCGCGGCGCGGCTTCACCGGGCACCTGCTCGCGTTCGTGATGGTCAACCTGCTCTTCGTCGTGGCGAACGTCATCTCGACGCCGGTGCCGTGGAGCCTCATCGTCGCGCTGGCGTGGGGCATCGGGCTGGCGTTCCACGCGCGCGCCGCGCTCAGGCCCGACCGCGAGCGCCTCGCCGAGCGCGCGCGGCGGGCCCTCGAGAGGGAGCGCGCCCACGAGGGGTCGGTCGCGCGCAGGCGCGAGATCGAGCGCGGCGCGCTGAAGCTCGAGAAGGCCGTCGAGGTCGGCCTCGCCGACGTGCTCAGCGCCGTGGCCGACGTGATCGACGAGTCGCGCACGAAGGCTCCCGCCTCGCAGCCCACCGGCGTGCGCGTCGACGCGCCGCCCGACGAGAAGCGCGCGGAGGAGACCCGTCCCGACGCCGCCCGTGAGGACCTCACCCCCGAGGCCCGCGCGGGGCAGCGAAAGGCGTAGGCGAGGCGCCCCGTGCCCGCAGTGCGGGTAATCGCCCGCTGCTCGCCACTTGATTCCTGAAAAGCACGGGCGTAGGTGCGAGCGCGGAGGTAACCCGATGAGAGTTCGTACGTGGGCCGGCGCCGTGGCGCTCGGAGCGGTGTTCCTGGGGTGCGGGGCCGGCACCGACCTGGCCGACAACGCCGCCGACCCGGCCGACTTCGACAACACCGACACGGCCGAGACCCGCGCGGTGAGCTGGGAGCGCCTCGTCGGCGCGTGGGCGGCCGACGGCACCAGCCAGTACGCCGACGTCGTCTTCACGCGCACGACCGACGGCTCGGCGCACCGCTACTTCGGGATGCGCAACGTCACGTGCGTGCGGGCGCCGTGCAACCCCGTGCGCGAAGACGGCAGCTTCACCGCGGGCTCGTCGACGCTCACGCTGCGCTCGGGCGGCAACACGCAGCGCCTTCGGTACTCGCTCTCGGGCGAGCGCCTCACGATCTCGTCGGGCACCAACACCCTCGGGCGCTTCCACAAGATCACTTCGTACTGCGGCCAGGCCGCCGACTGCGCCCACCAGGACGCGCCGCTCTCCCGCTGTCCGGGCGCGTTCGCGTGTGAGGCGAACGCCTGCGTGTACCACTGCGCCACGGGCCCCACCTGCGCGACGGTTCGCTGCGCGAGCGGCTACCACTGCGAGATGACGGGCCCCGGCGCGACGTGCCTGCCCGACACCGACCCCTGCGCGACGGTGCGCTGCGCGTCGGGCACGCACTGCGTGGCCTCGGGCTCGACCGCGAGCTGCGTCGCCGACGGCGGCGGCTACGGCGCCACGTGCGGCGGCATCGCGGGCCTGCGCTGCGCGTCGGGCTACACCTGCGTGCTCGCCGGCAGCTACCCCGACGCGTCTGGCATCTGCCACCAGGAGTCGGGCGAGGGTGGCGCCTGCGGCGGCGGATCGATCCGTTACCCGGCCGTGTGCGCGTCGGGCCTGCACTGCGTCGGCCCCGCGCCCGGCGCGCCTCCCGGCGCCACCGGCACCTGCCAGCGCTGACCCTCGCGTGAATGCGCGCGACGGTGCGGGCGTCTGTTGCGACGTCCTTCACCACGGTGGTCCCATCGGGTGGACCACGAAAGCGAGTCGCACCATGACCCTTCGCCAGCTCTACGCCGCTCGCCTCGCGCTCTCGTTCGCGACCATCCTCCTCGGCGCGTTCTGCGCGTGGGAGACCGCCATGGGCCGCCTGCCCGCCGCGGGCGCGCTCCTCGCGATCGTGTGCGCCCTCTCGGGCGTGGTGATGGCCGAGGGCCCGCGCATGCGCCGCCTCGCCGCCTGACCTACGCAGGAACCACGATCACCACGGTGCCGTCGCGCTCCACGCCGTCGATCGCGCAGCCCGTCTCCCACGCCGCGACGCGCGCTTCGAAGGGATCGGCCAGCGCCGAGAACGCCTCCCCGACCGGGTACGCACCGCCTTCGGGCGCGTCGCGGCACGCGATCACGCGCAGCCCCGAGCGCACGGCCGACCGCCACGTGACGGCGCTCTCCAGCTCGGCGACGGCCTCTTCGTAGGCGGGCAGCGTGCGGGCGGGCCGCGCGTCGAGCGCGCGTTCGAACGCCCTCACCAGCGCTTCGTCCGAGCGCCCGGCCTCTCTGCACGCGGCGCTCGCGTGGCGCGAGGGCTCGACGGTCTGGTGCCTCCGGCGCCTCCACGCGGGCGCGGGCACCGCGCACCAGCACACGCGCGTCGGCGCCGCGATCTGCCACGGTGGCGGTGACCCCCAGGGCGCGAGCGCCTCGGCGCTCCTCCACGCGAGCGCTTCGAGCGAGGTGAGCGTTTCGAGCGAGAGGCTCGCGATCGCCACGGCGGCGGCCACCGACGGAGGCGCGTCTCCGGGGGTCACGAGCTCGATCCGCGCGCGTGAGCACGCGAGGCATGGGCCGCCGTGGTCTCCGTGGCCCGTGCCCTGACACCGCGCGCAGGGCGCGAACGCGCCGAAGCACCGCGCCGAGCGATCACTCCACGACGGCGGGAGAAGACCCTTCTCCGTGAGCCGCGCCCACGCCTCGGCGCCCGTGGTCGCGCCTGCGACGTCATCTCTCACCGCGTCGAGCCTCGGGCGCTTCGGGCGGAACACTCCGTCGAGCAGCGCCAGCACGTCGGTCACGCCCGAGAGGCCTGCTTCGAAGGTCTTCACGGCCACGAACGAGGCCACCGCGGGGGTCACGCGGTCGCGTCGCCGGCCCATCTCCATCACGACGCCCATGTGGCCGCGGTCGGGCACCGAGAGCTCGTCGCAGCGCGCGCCGGCCTCGCGGCGGGCCTTCACGAACGACGCGTGCTCGTGGCGCAGCGCCGCGTCGTCGCCCGTCGAGGTGACGAGCAGCGCGGGCGTCGCGTCGGCGCCGAGGTGCCGCTCGGGCGAGAGCCGCTCCATCGTCGCGTCGTCGCCGAAGTACCCGCGCGCGTCGGCCTCGGAGAGCCCCGCGGGCTTCGCCGCGAAGAGCCGCGGGAGGTCGTACACCGAGCACATCGAGACGACGGCGCACACCGGGCCCGCGCGTCGCTCGGGGTCTCGCGCGAGCGAGAGCGCGAGGTTGCCGCCCGCGGAGTGCCCCGCGAGCGAGAGGCGCTCGACGTCGACCCCGCGCTCGCGCCCGTGCGCGCGCAGCCACGCGATCGCCGAGAGCGCGTCGCGCTCGGTGTCGGCGTACGAGCCCTGGCGGTAGCTCGGCACGGCCACGGCGAGGCCTTCGAGCGCGAGGGCGACGCGGACGTTGGCGTAGAGCCCCGTGAGCCAGCGGAAGAGCTTGCGATCCTGGGGCTTCCAGAACCCTCCGTGAAAGAAGACCACCGCGGGAAAGGGCCCGTCGCCGCGCGGCACGAAGAGGTCGAGGCGTTGCTTGCCGTGCGCCCCCTCGGCGTAGGGGAGGTCTTCGATCACGCGCACCTCCGCGCGGCGGCGGTAGAAGTTGTCGGCGGCGGGCCAGAACGGTGCGGCGAGGTCGGTCCAGGGCATCGGCGCGCGCAGGGTCGCACGACCGCCGCGAACGCGGCACCCTCTCGCTCTCGGTCATTCGCGCGCCGCCCCGGAGCAGACCCAAAGCTCCCTCTCGTGCGAGCATCCGACGCGCATGCCACCTCGCACCACCGCCTCCGGGCCCGACGCTCCTCCTGGCGCCTACCGCGACGACCGCGAGGCCGCGCTCGCGCAGGCTGCTTCGCTCCAGCAGCGCAACGACGCGCTCGAGCGCGACAGCCGCGCCCTGCGCGCCGAGAACGATGCGCTGCGCAGTGAGAACGCGGCCCTGCGCGCCTCGGGCGCCACGGCGCCTCCCGCGCGGCGCAACGGGCTCGCCGTGGCCGTGGGCGCGGTGTTCGTGCTGTTCCTCGTCGGGCTCGTGGGCGCGATGCTGCTGCTGCGCGCCGCGCCGCCGCCGTCGCCGCCGGTGCCGTCGTCGTTGCCGGCCGTGCCGTCGATGACGCCGACGCCCGTCCCCACGTCGGCGCCCGCGGTGCCCACGACCACGCCGCAGGCCGTGCCCGCGTACCCCGTGCCGGCGCCTCCCACGTGAGCGTCGCCGCGCGCCCGGTGACGGGCGCGGTGTCGCTCGACGCGCCGGGCTTCGAGCGGGCCTTCGTGCTCGGCGTGCCTGCCCTCGCGCTGCTCACGGGCCTCGTCGCGGCGAGCGCGCCCGGCGCGTGGACGTGGCTCCTCGCGATGGACCTCTGGCTCCTGAGCTTTCCGCACGTGGCGTCGACCTTCACGCGCACGGTGCTGCGTCGCGACGACGCGCGGGCGCACCGCGCATTACTCGTGGCGCTCCCGCTGGCGGCGCTCGTGGGGAGCGTGTCGCTCACGTGGCTGGGCGGCCTGCGCGCGCTCACCACGGCGTACTTCTTCTGGCAGACGCTGCATTACGCGAGGCAGAGCCGCGGGCTCTACCGCGCGCTGCGGCACGCCTCGGGGCGCGCCCGCCGACCCGCTGGCCGACGCGGCGCTCTACCTCACGGCGCTCTGGGGCCTCGCGCACCGCTGCGCGCAGCGTCCTCGTGTGTTCTTCGACGCGCCGCTGTGGGTGCCGCCCGTGCCGCGCGCCATCGAGGTCGCGCTCACGGCCCTCGCGCTGGCCGCGCTCGCGCTCTGGGTCGTTCGCACGGTGCGCCGCGCCCTCGGCGCGTGGGAGCCCCGCGACGCGGGTCACCACCTCTACGTGCTCGGCCACGTGGCGGTGTTCACCCTGGGCTACGTCGCGATCGACGACCCCACGCGCGGATGGCTCGCCGTCAACGTGTGGCACAACGCGCAGTACCTGCTCTTCGTGTGGGCCTGGAACCATCGCCGCGTCGACGGACCGCTCGCGGGCGAGGGGGGCGCGCTCCCGTGGCTCACGCGTCGCGGTCTCGCGTTCTACGCCGCGTGCGCGGCCGCGGGGGCGGCGCTGTACCTCACGCTCTTCGCGGTGGCGGGCGCGGGCGGGCGGTTCGCGCCGGCGTTTCCGCTCTACCTGGTGCTCGCGCACGCGGTGAACGCGCACCACTACGTCGCCGACGCGGTGCTCTGGCGCGCGCCGCGGCGCTGACTCACCTCGGCCGCTTCACGGCGACACCGCGCACGCTCGGACGCACCCACGGGAGCGCCTTGCGCACGCTCTCTCGCCGCTCGTCTTCGACGTCGAAGCCCGCGTCGCGGATGAGCGCGCCGGTGTCTCGGGTCACGTGGCAGTTGCCGGCGACGACGCGCCACACGGGCTCGACGCGCCGCTGCCAGCGAAGCCTCTCGGGGTCGTCGTGCGCGGCGACGTGCTCGAGGTAGTGGAGCCTCCCGCCCGGCCGCAGCACGCGACGGAGCTCGCCGAGCGCCTCGCGCGGGTCGCGCACCGAGCAGAGCACCAGGGTGCAGACGACGGCGTCCATCGAGGCGTCGGCGAGGGGGAGCCGCTCGGCGGGCGCGTCGAGCACGGTGACCGCGCGCGAGGGCGAGCGCACGCGCTCCGCGGCGAGGGCGGCCGAGAGCCTCTCGCGCATCGCGGCGTCGGGCTCGCTCACGGTGAGCGAGCGCACCGCCTCGGGGTAGAGCGCGAGGTTGGCGCCGGTGCCCGCGCCGACTTCGAGCACGTCGCCCGAGAGGCCGACGAGCAGTGCGCGGCGCCAGTCGCGCAGGCACGCGAGCTCGCTCTTGCGCATGAACGAGTCGTAGATGGCGGCCATGAAGCGTGACATCGAGGGGTGAGAGCCTCTACACCGCCGCGATGGGGGCGTCACGGAGGCCGCGCGAGCGCAAGGTGCGCCGCTCGACGCGCAAGGGCCGCCATCGCGCTCGCAGGAAGGGCCACGACGGTCGCAGGAAGGGCCTCGATGGTCGCAGGAAGGCCCTCGACGCTCGCAGGAAGGGCCACGACGGTCGCAGGAAGGGCCACGACGGTCGCAGGAAGGGCCTCGATGGTCGCAGGATGGACAATCTGCGCGCGTGGAGCGGACGAAGCGGGGGCGACGAGACGCTGTCGGCGTCGGGGCGGACGCGCGGTCGGGACGTCGGCGGTACGTAGGGAAGACCTCGCCGCGCCAGCGGCGAGGGAGAGATCGTGGCGCTGTCGTCGTCCCGCGGA
>JBDHVF010000311.1:0-8634 GCA_039809605.1 Polyangiales bacterium
GGCGGCCGAAGCGGTCGCTCGCCCACCCGCCGACCGACGCGCCCACGAGCCCGCCGAGGCCGTAGAGCGACAGCACCGCGCCCGCGCGCGCGTCGGAGTAGCGGTGGTGCTCGGTGAGGTAGAGCGGCAGGAAGGTCAGCACGAAGCCGCCGAGGCGGTTGATGAACTGACCGAGCCAGAGCACCCAGTAGAGCCGCGGCAGACCGAGGGGCCCGCGGTCGCTCGATCCGCGTGGTGGGTTCGCTGGGGCGTGGCTCATCGCAGGGTGCTCGTCGGGGGGCGGTGCTTCTAGCACGCGCGGCCCCGCGACGTGACGCCGGCCCACGATCCCTGCGACACTCGCGCGCCATGCGAGCGCTCTTCTACGACGGCACTTCGGTCACCCTGCGCCGCGACCTCTCCGCGCCGCGCCCCGCCGAGGGCGAGGTCGTGCTGCGCGTGCGCGCGGTGGGCGTCTGCGACACCGACCTTCAGATCGCGAAGGGCTACATGGCCTTTCGCGGGGTGATGGGGCACGAGTTCGTCGGCGTCGACGAGGCGGGGCGGCGCTTCGTCGCCGAGATCAACAACGCCTGCGGCCGCTGCGAGACGTGCCTCGCGGGCCGCCCCACCCACTGCCCGCGGCGCACCGTGCTCGGCATCGTGGCGCACGACGGCGCGATGGCCGACGAGGTGGCCGTTCCCCGCGCGAACCTCCACGCGGTGCCCGACGCCGTCGACGACCGCGCGGCGGTGTTCGTCGAGCCGCTGGCGGCGGCGTTCCAGATCCTCGAGCAGGTGCGCGTGGCGCCCGGCGACCGCGTGGCGGTGCTCGGCGACGGCAAGCTCGGCATCCTCTCGGCGTGGGCGCTGCGCACGGCCGCGGAGCGCGTGACCCTCGTCGGCCGCCACCCCCACAAGCTCGCGCTCGCGGGCGACCGCGTCGAGGCGCGCACCGTGGCCGAGGCGCGGGGGCTCGCGCGGAGCTTCGACCTGGTGGTCGACGCCACGGGCTCTCCCTCGGGCCTCGCCGACGCGATCGGGCTCGCGCGCCCGCGCGGCACCGTGGTGCTCAAGACCACCGTGGCGGCCGAGCACGCGCTCTCGCTCGCGCCCGTGGTGATCGACGAGCTCACGGTCGTCGGGTCGCGCTGCGGGCCGTTCCCGAGGGCGATCCGCGCGCTCGCCGAGGGCGAGGTCGACGTCGGGCCGCTCGTGTCGGAGGTGTTCGCGCTCGACGAGGCCGAGGCGGCGTTCGCGTGCGCGGCGCGCAAGGGCGTGGCGAAGGTGCTGATCGAGGTCGCTTGACGCGCCCGCGCGGCGGAGCATGGTCTTCGTCGCGATGACGCGCATCGGCATCGACCTCGGCGGCACCAAGACCCTCGGCGTGGCGCTCGACCGCGACGGCGCCGTGCGCGCGTCGAAGCGCGTCGACACCCCGAAGCACGCGTACGAGGCCATCGTGGCGGCCCTCGTCGACATCGTCGGCGCGCTCGAGGCGAGCGTGGGCGAGCGCTGCACCGTCGGCGTCGGGATGCCCGGCTGCCTCTCGCCCGCCACGGGGCTGGTGAAGGGCGCCAACACCGTGGTGCTCAACGGGCGCCCGCTCGACCGCGACCTCGCCCGCGCGCTCGGGCGCCCGGTGCGCGTCGAGAACGACGCCAACTGCTTCGCGCTCTCCGAGGCGTCTGACGGGGCCGCGGCGGGCGCGTCGGTGGTGTTCGGCGTGATCGTCGGCACGGGCACGGGCGGCGGCGTCGTGGTCGACGGGCGCGCGCTGCGCGGCGCCAACGCGATCGCGGGCGAGTGGGGGCACAACCCGCTCCCCTGGCCCGGCGACGACGAGCGCCCGGGCCCCGAGTGCTACTGCGGCCGGCGGGGCTGCATCGAGACCTTTCTCTCGGGGCCGGGGCTCGCGGCCGACCACCTGCGCGCCACGGGCCAGGCGCTCGACGCCGCGGCCATCGCGGCGCGCGCCGACGCGGGAGACGCCGACTGCCTCGCGACGCTCGCGCGCTACGCCGACCGCATGGCCCGTTCGCTCGCGACGGTGATCAACGTGCTCGACCCCGACGTGATCGTGCTCGGCGGCGGCGTGTCGAACGTCACCCGTCTCTACGCGTCGGTGCCCGCGGCGTGGGGGCGCTACGTGTTCTCCGACGTGGTGCGCACGAGGCTCGCGCGCGCGAAGCACGGCGACGCCAGCGGCGTGCGGGGGGCCGCGTGGCTCTGGCCGCTCGACGGCCCCTGCGTCAGCGCGTGAAGCCGTTGGCGAAGTCGCGGACGAAGTTCGCCCCGGCGCGCACCGCGGCGCCCGCCATGCACCCGCTGGCCTCGCCGCAGGTGCGCGCCTCGGCCATGCAGCGCGACGTGCGGGCGAGGTTGTCGGCGTCGACGCTCGGGTCGAGCTGCGCGACGGTGCGCTCGCACTCGGCGCGGTCGTGGTCGTTGCCGTGGCAGAGGTCGCTCACGCGCGCGCAGACCGCCTGCGCGGGCGCCTGAGAGAGCGCGTCGCGGCAGCCGCCGCACACCAGCACCGCCGCGAGCGAGACCGCGAGACGAAGGGCCATCGACGCACTCCTTCCGTCGGGGCCTCTCGACCCCGGAGCACCGATGCCACCCCGCCCTACGGCCGTTCAGGCCGTCGCCCCTGCGTCTGGTGGCGTCGTCGCACGGTAGGAACGCGCCGCCACGGAGGAGGTTTCACGCGCCGCGCGCGGCGGTCACGGCCAGGGGAAGACCGCGGCCTCGCCGTAGCGCTCCGCCGCGCGGCGCAGGCTCGCGAGCAGCGCGGCGCGGCGGCGCTCGTAGCCCACGTACGACTCGTCGGGGATGAGGTGGCCCCGCGCCCCTTCGGGGTCGTGCGAGATCGACTCGCGCAGGCGCTCGGCCGTCGCGCGCTGGATCGACTCGTAGAGGTAGCGCGGCACGCGGCGCACGATGCCTGGCGAGCCGAGGTCGTTGATCACCCGCGCGACCCAGCCCGCGTCGTTGTCGCGAAAGACCAGGTCGCCGCGCTCGTCGGCGGCGATGTTGCAGCAGTTCCAGCGGTCGTAGTTGGCCGCGAGGTAGTCGAACACGAGCACCTCGGCCACCTGGCGCGCGCGCTCGCGCTCGCGGGGGTCTTCGGGCAGTGGGTGCGCGGGGTCGACCCAGCGCGTCCACACGCGGCGCGCGGGCGCGAGGTGCATGTTCACGTGCTCGAGCACGGGCACCCACGCGGCCGCCGAGCCCACCACCATGCCCTGCCGGTCGACCACGAGGTGCGTGCCGCGCGCGCTGCGCCCGAGCGCCGCGACGGGGATGCGCTTGCTCACCACGGGCGGCGCGCGGTGCTCGATGCCGAGCAGCCGCGCGAGGTGCCACGACGCGACCTCGCGGCGCCAGAAGGTCTCGAGGTGCTCCTGCTCGGGCTGAAAGCTGATCTCGACGCCGTCGCCGAGGTCGAGGTGCCACACGAAGAGCGTGCTCGAGAAGCGCTCGACGACGCGCTGCACCGGGCGCTCGGCCATCAGCCGCAGCCAGTCGTCCTCGCTGCGACCGAGGTACATGCGCGCGCGCTCGCCGCGCGCGGGCGCCTGCGCCGACGCGTCGGGCGCGTTCGCGACGGCCGCGTCGGCGGGCGACGCGTCGACCGCGACGTCGGGGAGCGCCGCGTCGGCGACGTCGTGCGCGGGGGTGGTCGGCGCCGGCGGCGGCGCGGGCGCGGGGCCTCCCTGTGGGGGGTTCGACGCGGAACAGGCCATGAACCACGACGCCAGCAAGACCGCACGCTTCATCGACACCTCAGGGCGAACATCGCGAGCGATCGTTACCGCAAGGCCGTCTCCCTGTCATCGCCGCTCGGATTCCACGCTCGGCGCGCGACTCGTTCCGGTGACTCCCGTGCCCGCCGGCAACACCCCTGACCGCCGCGTCATGGCGAGCGCACTGGCCCCGCGGGTTTGCGCGCCGCTGCGCCCGTCGCCGCGCGCGGCACCTCGATTGCGTTCGCGCCACGCCATGGGAGCTCGCCTCGTGATCCGCCTCGCGGTGGCGTCGGCGCTGGCGTCGGTCGGCTGCATGCCGCCGCCGCACGTCGTTCAACAGTCGACGCTCGCGCCCGTGCCGACGGTCGTGCTGCCGCCCTCGTTCGAGGGCTTCGCCGAGGCGTCGCTCGGCGACTCGACGCTGCTCTACCTCCGCCCGCCCGAGCTCGCGCCCAACGCCGGGGCGGCGCTCTACCTCCCGCGCACGCAGGTCGAGGGGAGCCTCTCGATCCGCGTCGCGCGGAGGGTGCGCGTGCGCGTGCCGTACCTGGTGGCGCCCTCGTCGGGCGCCGTCGCCGCGGCGCCCACCACGCTCGACTCGCCGGGCGCGACGGCCTGGGGCGTGGGCAGCGGCGTCGCCGTGCGAGCGGGCGGCTTCGGCGAGCCGTGGAACGTCGACTTCGTGGCCGACACCTCGCTCCTCTCGATCCCGACGTACATGCAGGACGAGGGCGTGCCGGGCTCGGGCCGCGTGCGCTACTCGGCGCTGCCGCAGCTCGCGATCACGGTCTCGCCGGGCTACGTCATCGCGCCCGGCACGCGGCTCTTCGTCGTCGCGACGCTGCGCAACCACGTCACCAACGCCGCGGCGTTCACGACCTCGCTCTCCGACCCGTCACCCCGCGTGAGCGCGGGCCCGTTCTACCTGCCCGTGGGTGTGGGGGTCGAGTTCAGGCCCGTGTGCGGCCTCTCGATCACGCCCGTGTTCCAGTGGCCTCTGGGGTCGTCGCCCGTCGAGTACGGGCCCGTGCTGTCGCTCACGGTCCGCGGCTCGCTGCCGTCGGAGCCCGTCGGCCGCGGACGGCCCTGGGCCCCGTGCCCGAACCCGTGGTGAGGCGAGAGGCCGGATTGGGGGTCAGAAGCCCGAGGGCAGGATCACCGACGAGAGCGGCGTGCGGTCGGCGTTGGCCTCGGTCCAGCGGATCGGGCCGTTCAGGTACGAGACGTAGAGGTCGTGGTAGCCGCCGAAGTCGCCGCCGAGCGGGCCCTGCGAGGTGCCCCACGAGTTCTTGATGCGCAGAAAGACCATCTCGCCGTACTGCTCCGCGAGGCGCATGTCGGCGGCCGAGGCCATCTCGCCCGCCCGCAGCGTGCGCTCGGCCCGTCCCGGCTGGCGCACGACGACCTCGTAGTCTTCGGTGGTCACGAGGTGGCCGCCCTGGCGCCCGGCGGCGCCCGCGGCGCGCAGCGTCTCGAGCGAGAACGCGCCCGTCGAGCCGTTGCGGGCGTTGAAGTCGACGAGCCACGAGACCAGCACGGGCTGCGCGGCGTTGAGGGAGCGCATCACGCGGCGCTGCACGGCGACGCGCGACGAGGCCGTCGACGGGTACGAGACGCTGCGCCACGCGTAGCGGCCGCCGGGGATCACGTCGGAGAGGTTGCCGTCCCAGCTCACGGGCGCGCTCGTCGAGCTGCGCGCGACCGCGGTGCGAATGGGGAACGACGTGACCCTGCGCATCCACCGCGCGGGGGTCTCGGTCGTGGTGGCGAGCGTGCGCCGCGCCGAGATGCCGTACACGCGGCGGATCTCCGCGCGCACGTCGTCGTCGATGCGCCACGCGTCGAGCAGCACGTTGAGCACCACCTGCGGGTCGCGCCGCGCCGTCGCGGTGGCGAGGCGCCCGCCCGCGTTGAGCTCGGTGTTGACCGCCGCGAGGGCCTCGGACTGTCGCGACGAGCGCGCGCTCGTGGCCTCCTCGGGGATGAACTCGTCCTCCATCACCACGCCGCGGTCTCGCAGGATGGTCATGGCGGTGTCCCACCAGCCGCCCGTCGAGACCTCGCTGCGCATGGTGGTGGCGTTGGTCGTCACGCCCGCGCCCGTGATCTTGCGGTGCCAGTCCCAGAAGGTGATCCACGACTCGGAGACGTTCACCGACTGGCCCGTGCGGGCGCGGTGCAGCGACTCGACCCACGCGGCCGACGCGTACGACCAGCAGTTGCCGATCGACTGGTTGCGCACGTCGGTGTGGCTCACGTCGGTGACGGGCTCGACGAGGTCCGACGTGCCGTCGGCGCCCTGGTCGATCGCGGCGTCGTCGGCGCACGACGCCGTGGAGAGGCCCAGCGCGAGGCAGGCGGCGAGCCACCATGAGGTGCGAAGTCCCGTGATCATCGGCAAAGCTCCCTTCGAGCGCGGACGGATACCCGATCTCCGCGCCAAAGGGAACAAGCCTGCGCGACGAATCGACCCGATCGCTCGACGCAAGAGGCAGAAGCGCCCCACCGCGTCGACGCCGTGGGTGACACGACCGTCGTGCGGGCGTATGGCCCCTGCGATGCGGCTGACGTTCGACAACACCTACGCCCGGCTCCCGGCCCGCTTCTACGCGAGGGTCTCTCCCACGAAGGCGCCGCGCCCCCGCGTGGTGGCGGTCAACCGCGCGCTCGCCGAGACGCTCGGCGTCGACCCCGACTGGCTCGCCTCGGCCGAGGGCGCCGAGGTGCTCGCGGGCAACGCGGTGCCCGAGGGCGCCGAGCCCATCGCGCTCGCGTACGCGGGGCACCAGTTCGGCGGCTTCGTGCCGCAGCTCGGTGACGGCCGCGCGATCCTGCTCGGCGAGGTCGTCTGCGCCGACGGGCGCCGTCGCGACCTGCAGCTCAAGGGCGCGGGTCGAACGCCGTTCTCGCGCGGAGGAGACGGCCGCGCGGCGCTCGGTCCGGTGCTGCGCGAGTACGTCGTCAGCGAGGCGATGGCGGCGCTCGGCGTGCCCACCACCCGCGCGCTCGCCGCGGTGACGACGGGCGCCCCGGTGGCCCGCGACGAGCTCCTGCCGGGCGCGGTGCTCGCGCGCGTGGCGGCGAGTCACATCCGCGTGGGCACCTTCGAGTTCTTCGCCGCGCGAGACGACCGCGACGCGCTCGCCGCGCTCGCGAGCTACGCGCTGGCGCGGCACTACCCCGCCGCGGCCGGGAGCGGCAACGACGCGCTGGCGCTGCTCGAGCGCGTCGTCGAGGCGCAGGCCGGGCTCGTCGCGCGCTGGCTCGGCGTGGGCTTCGTGCACGGCGTGATGAACACCGACAACACGTCGGTCTCGGGCGAGACGATCGACTACGGGCCCTGCGCCTTTCTCGACGAGTACGACCCGGCGAAGAGGTTCAGCTCGATCGACCACGGCGGCCGCTACGCGTTCGCGAGGCAGCCCGCCATCGCGCAGTGGAACCTCGCGCGCCTCGCCGAGGCGCTCCTGCCGCTGCTGGCGGACGACGAGCCCGCGGCCGTCGGCGCGGCGACCGAGCGGCTGAACCGCTTCCCCGCGCTCTTCGGGGCGGCGTACGGGCGGGTGATGCGCGCGAAGCTCGGGCTCTCGCGCGAGGAGCCCGCCGACCACGCGCTCGTCGGCGACCTGCTCGAGCGCCTCGCCGCGAGCCGCGTCGACTACACCGTGTTCTTCCGCGCGCTCTGCGACGCCGCGGAGAACAGCACCGCCGACGCCCGCGTCGCGTCGCTCTTCGCCGAGCCCGGCGCGTACCGCGACTGGGCCGCGGCGTGGCGGCGGCGGCTCGCGACGGAGGACGCGCCCCCCGACGCGCGCGCGAGCGCGATGCGCCGCGCGAACCCGGCGCTCATCCCGCGCAACCACCGGGTCGAGGAGGCCCTCGAGGCCGCGGTGCGCCGCGACGACTACGGCCCCTTCGCGACGCTGGTGCGCGCGCTCGAGCGGCCCTACGACGACGCGCCCGAGTTCGCCCACCTCGCCGAGCCGCCGCGACCTCACGAGCGGGTGCGCGAGACCTTCTGCGGCACGTGACCGATGGGCTACGCTCCGCGGCCATGGCCGACGACGCCGCGCAGCCGACCGACACGACCGAGGAGGGCACCCCCCTCACGCCGCAGGGCAAGGCGCTCGTCGGGCTGCTCGTGCTCGGCGTCTTCGCGCTGGTGGGCTGGATGTTCGCCGGAAGCCCGATGTTCAAGCCCGTGATCGCCACGGTCTCGCTGCCGGGCCTCGGACAGCCCGGCGAGCAGGCGGTCGCGCTCGGGGGCGGCGCGCGCATCGGCTTCGGCATGCGCGCCGACGACTTCTCGTACTCGGGGCCCGACTACGTGGTCATCCGCGTGGAGCTCCTGCGCGACGCCCGGCCCGTCGCCACGATGCGCTGCCGCGCGTTCGAGCTCGAGGGCGACGCGGGCGGCGGGAGCGGCGTCACGCAGTACAACTCCGACTGCGAGATGAGCGTGCCCGCGGGCGGCGCGACGGCCATCCGCGCGGTCGCCTCGCAAGAGGGCGAAGGGTCGCTCACGCTGCGCGGCGTGACGCTGCCCGTGTACCGACCCTGAGCGCGACGCCCCGCGCAGCGAGGTTGCGAGGCTGCGAAGCGCGCGCATCGGGTCCGAGGGGTGATCGGTCAGGCCCGCGTCAGAACACGTAACGCACGATCACCACGCCGGAGCCTCCCGCCGCGTTGGCGCCGCCTCCGCTCCCCATGCTGGCCTGGCCCGCGACGTTGTACGCGCCGCCGCCGCCCGCGCCCGCCATCCCGTTGCCGTCCTCGCCGTGGCCCGCGCCGCCGCCCGCGCGCATCACGGGCGCGCCGGTGATCGACGACATGAGCCCTGCGCCCCCGTTGCCTCCGACGCCGCCGCCGCTGCCCGTGCCCGGCGCGCCCGCGCTGCCCGCGCCAC
>JBDHVF010000312.1:0-8621 GCA_039809605.1 Polyangiales bacterium
CGCGGGAGAGGGGCGGGGGGTGAGGCCAGGCAGGCTACTTCCAGGCACCCCCTCCCGCATCCGCGGGAGGGGGACGGGGGGAGGGCCCTACGCCATCACCTCGTCGACCGCGGCGAGCACGTCGGGCACCTCGCGCGGGTGGTTGGGCCAGTGCGGCGCGAAGCGCAGCACGCCGTCGGGCACCGACGCGACCACGCCGCGCCCGGCCAGCGTGCGCTGGAGCGTGGTCGACGCGTGGCGCGACCCGTCGGGCGGCAGCACCCCCAGGATGCACGAGCGGCCCGCGGGGTCGTGCGCGCGCAGGCTGCGAAAGCCCCGCGCGACCAGGGCCCCTTCGAGCGCGTCGAGGTACGCGTTGACGTGCGCGTACACGCGGTCCACGCCGAGCGCCGCGAGGAGCGACACCGAGGCCTCGAGCGCGTAGCACCCCAGCGCGTTCTGCGTGCCGCCCTCGACCACGTCGGCGCGCGCGCGCAGCGGGCGGTCGTAGCGCAGGTGGCCGGGGCCTTCGGTGAGAAAGCGAAAGGCCTCCTCGTGGCTGGCCCACCCGGCGACGTGGGGGCGCAGCGCGGGGGCGAGCTCGGGGCGCACGTAGAGCACGCCGCACCCCTCGGTGCCCATGAGCCATTTGTGCGAGCCGCTGGCGAGGTAGTCGACGCCATCGGCGGCGACGTCGAGGGGCACCGCGCCGAGGCCCTGGATCGCGTCGACGAAGACCTCGGCGCCGTGGCGGTGCGCGCGCGCCGAGACCTCGCGCAGCGGCATGCGATAGCCCGTCTGGAACTGCACCAGGCTCAGCGCCGCGAGGCGCACGCCGCGGGCGAGCTCGCGGTCGAGCGCCTCGAAGGCGCGCGTCGGGTCGGTGCGAAAGAGGTCCGCCGAGAGCCAGCGGAGCTCCAGGCCGAAGAGCTCGGCGGCCTGCTGCCAGGGGGTGACGTTGGCGGGGAACTCGCCCTCGAAGACGAGCACGCGGTCGCCGCGCTTCCACGGCAGGCACAGGGCGACGTCGGTGACGCCCGCGGTGGTGTTGGGCACGATCGCGACGCCCTGGGGCGCGGCCCCCATGAGCGCCGCGAGCGCGCCGCGCAGGCGCACCCGCTGCTCGATGGTGGCCCCGAAGGCAAGGGCGCCTCGCGCGGCGTAGGCCGAGAGGGCGCCCGCGACGGCGCGCTCGACCGCGAGCGACGGCGGTGAGATGGCCGCGTGAGCGAGGTAGGCGCGCGCCTCGAGCGAGGGGAAGAGCGATCGGTCGCCGAGCGCGGGCGGTGCGATGGGTGCGGGCTCCATGGTCGAGGGAATCTAAGACCGGGCCAGCGTGAACGAGAAGCGGGCGCCGCCGAGGGGGGAGTCGTCGCAGCGGATCTCTCCCCCGTGCGCGCCCACGATGCCCGCGGCGATGGCGAGCCCGAGGCCCGACCCGCCGCGGGTGCGCCCCGAGGCGCCCTGGCGGTAGCGGTCGAAGATCACCGCGCGCTCGCCCGCGGGCACGCCCGAGCCCGAGTCGTCGACGTGCAGCCGCACGCGCGCGCCCTCGTCGGCGGCCGAGACCCGCACGCGCCCGCCGCGCGGCGTGAACTTCAGCGCGTTCGAGACGAGGTTGTCGAGCACCTGGCGCATGCGGGCGACGTCCGCGAGCACCGTCACCGCGGGCAGCGCGTCGACCTCGAGCGCCACCTTGCGCCGCGCCGCGAGCGCGCGGAACACCTCGATCGTGGGCGCCACCACGTCGCCGAGCGCGACGGGCTTCGGGTCGACCGAGAACACCCCCGCCTCGAGCCGCGACGCCGTGAGGATCGAGTCGACCAGGCGCCCCAGGTCGTCGACCATGCGGCGGATCGTGGCCGCGGCGTCGTGGCGGTCCTCGGGGCGCAGGTCGTCGGACTCGATCACCTCGGCGAGCATCGAGAGGTTGGCGAGCGGGTGCCGCAGGTCGTGCACCAGCATCGCCGTCTGGTCGCGGCGCAGCGCGGCGAGCTCCCTGCGCAGCCGGTGGATCTGGAGCGCGGCGCGCACGCGCGCCGCGAGCTCGCGGTTGTCGACCGGGCGGATGAGGTACGCGTCGGCGCCGAGCTCGAGCCCGCGCTCGATCGAGTCGGGCGTGCGCGCGGCGGCCGTGAGGATCAGCACCGCGGGCCCTCCGTCTCCGCGCGCGCGGATGCGCCGCAGCACCTCGATGCCGTCCATGCCGGGCATCGACACGTCGAGCAGCACGAGCTCGACGGGCGGCGAGGCCGACTCGATCTGCGCGAGCGCCGAGGGGCCGTCGGCGGCCTCGCGCACGCGGTGGCCGTCGTCTTCGAGCACGGCGCGGTAGAGGAAGCGGTTGGCCGGCGCGTCGTCGACCACCAGCACCTCGCCGCCGGGGGCCTTCTGGGCTGTCACTTCGTCGGCGTTCACGTAGCTGTCTCCTGGGGGCTGTCGGCGAGCGCGAGGTGGAGCGAGAAGGTGCTGCCGCGCCGCGGCTCGCTCTCGACCGTGACGTCGCCGCCCATGGCCCGCGCCATGCGCCGCGAGAGCGCGAGGCCGAGGCCCGTGCCCCCGTAGGGCCGCGCGTCGCCGCTGCGCACCTGGTGGAAGTCTTCGAAGAGCTGCGACTGGTCCTTGTGCGAGATGCCCGTGCCCGTGTCGGTGATGCGCACCACGAGGCCCTCGGCGTCGCGCTCGACGCGCACGCGCACCGACCCCCGGTCGGTGAACTTCACCGCGTTCGAGAGCAGGTTCAGGAGCACCTGCCGCACGCGCTGCGGGTCGGCGTTCACGGGCGGCGCGTCGACGACCTCGCAGGTGACCTCGACGGGCTTGTCGCCGAGCAGCGGCAGCGCCGTCGCCACGCACGCGCGCACGAGCGGGGCCGGGTCGAAGCGCTCGAGGTGGTACGACATCTTGCCCGCGTCGATCTTCGCCAGGTCGAGGATGTCGTCGAGCAGCGCGAGCAGGTGCGAGCCCGACGCGCGCATCGTCTCGAGGGCCTCGCGGGCGCGCGGCGAGAGGCGCTCCGAGGGCGAGCCGAGGAGCAGGTCCGACAGGCCGATCACGGCGTTGAGGGGCGTGCGCAGCTCGTGGCTCATCGTCGCGAGAAAGTCGCTCTTGACCCGCATCGCGCGCGCGAGGGCCTCGTTGGCCTCGCGCAGCTCGCCGAGGGTGCGCTCCTGCTCGCGCACGCGCTCGCCGAGCTCGGCCGAGTACCGCGCGAGCTGCATCCCCATGTCGTGAAAGCTCCGCGACACCTCGCCGAGCTCGTCGTCGCGCCGCGACGGCGGCAGGAGCTCCTCGCGCCGGGCCATGGCCTCGATCGACTGCTGCAGGTCGGCCAGCGCCCCGCCGATGTCGCGCGACACGCGGAGCCCGTAGCCCACGGCCACCAGCAGCCCGACCATCATGGTGATCACCGCGAGGCGCCGCGAGCTCACCGACGCGTCGACCACGCGCTGGCGCTGCCCCTCGACGAGCCGCAGCTCGGCGTCGTGAAGCTCGTCGAGCGCGTGCTCGCCGTCGGCGATCACCTGCGCGCCCGGCCGCGAGGCCATCATCCGCGCCACGTCGGCCACGGGACGCTCGCCGCGGTCGACGAGCTGCCGGAAGGCCACCTCCTCCTCGGAGATCTCGGCGTAGTGCGTCACCGCGTCGTGAAAGCGCAGGAGCATCCGCCGCTCGTCGGGCCGGTCGGTCGTCTCGTGCCGCACGCGGCCCGCGATGGCGTTGATCTGCCCGACGGCCGCGCGGTAGCGCGAGAGAAAGTCTCGGTCGCCCGTGAGCAGGTAGCCCCGCTTGTTGCTCTGCAGCGCGGCCACGAGGCGCTGGAGCTGCTCGGTGTCGTCGACGAGCGCCACGTCGCGCTCGAGCAGGTCCCTGAAGCGCTCGTTGAGCGCCTCGAACTGCTCGTTGGTGGTCACCAGCCCCACGCCCAGCACCGCCGACACCATCACGAACCCGTAGAGGATCCGCCGGAGGATCTTCGAGCGCAGGAGCGTCTGGACCGTGCGCTGCATCGCGGCGCGGGACTATAACCCCTCAGGGGCCTCGCGGCGCGGCGCGCAGGTGCGCTCGCACGTTCCTCCGGTGCTCGTCGAGCGTGGCGGCGAAGACCGACCGCCCGTCGCCGCGGGCCACGAAGTACAGGTCGCCCGTGGCCGCGGGCGCCAGCGCGGCCTCGAGCGCGCGCGCGCCGGGGTTGCACACGGGCGAGGGGGGCAGCGCCTCGTGGCGGTAGGTGTTCCAGGGGTTCCGCGCGTCGTCGAGCATCGCCGCGGTGATGGGCATCCGCGCCCCGGCGTCGGCGTCGCCGCAGCTCGCGAGCGAGAGGCTCATGCGCGGCGCCGCGAGGCAGCCGTAGACCACCGTCGGGTCGCTCTGGAGAAGCCTCGGGTGAAAGTCGGGGCGCGTGAGGCGGTTCCAGAACACCGCGGCGACGCGCGCGCGGTCGTCGGGCGCGCCCGTCTCTCGCTCGACGATCGACGCGAGCGTCACGATCGCGCGGTCGGCCTCTTGCGGGTCGGCGCCCGCGAGGGCCGTCGCGCGCGCCACGCCGTCGGGGTGCGCGGCCTTGAGCGCCTCGAAGCGCCGCGCGAACACGCCCACCATGCGGTCGAGCACCGCGTCGGGCGACGCGCCGAGCGCGAGGTCGTACGTGTCGGGGTAGAGGTAGCCCTCGGCCGACGGCCCCGCGACGCCCGCGCGCGCCAGCGCCTCGGGCGCCTCGGTGCGCGCCAGGAACGCCTCGGCCCCGCACACGCCCGCCGCCTCCAGCCTCCGCGCCACGTCGAAGCGCGTGAAGCCCTCGGGGATCGTCACGCGCGCCATGCCCCCGCCGTGCGCCAGCGCGCGCAGCACCGCGCGCGGCGAGAGGTCGTCGCGCAGCGGGATCATCCCCGGCTTCACGCTCCGGTGGGCGCCCGTGAGCCACACCATCGGCGCGAAGGCCCACGGGCGGTCGACCACGTTCGCGCGCGCGAGGAGCCCCGCGAGGGCCGCGGCCTCCACGCCCGCGGGCACCGTCACGCGCACCACCGCCCCGCGGCCCCGCCGCGGCGTGACGAGGTACCACCCCGCGAGCGCGCACGTGACCGCGAGCGCGAGCGCGGTGAGCGTCGCGAGCGCGCGGAGCCCCGAGCGCTTCGAAGAACGCCTGCGGGGCGCGCGGCGCGGCTTCGCGGGGCCGCGCGGGGTCATGCGTCGGGGTCCCACCCGCTGCCGCCGCGCCTCGCGTCGACGTACGACTGGAGCAGGATCGTCGCGGCCTCGGCGTCGATGCCCGCGCGGCCCTTGGTACCCCGCGCGACGCGCGCGCGCTGGGCCTGCGTGGTGGTGAGCCGCTCGTCCCAGAGCACCACGGGGGGCTTGACCCTCGCGCGCAGGGCCTCGGCGACGCGACGCGCGCCTCGGGCCGCGGGGCCTTCGGAGCCGTCCATGTTGAGCGGCAGGCCCACGACCACCTCGTCGGGCGCCTCGCGCGCGATGAGGGCCGCGAGCGCGGCGACGGGCGACGCGCCGGGCGTCACGTCGAGCGTCGCGTGGGGGCGCGCGGGCACGTCGGGGTCGTCGTGCAGGCTCACGCCGATGCGGCGCGCGCCGAGGTCGAGGGCGAGGCGTTTCACGAAGCAGATCATGAAGCACATGCCGCCCCGCGGGCGAGCGCTACTCGCAGAGCCCCGCGAAGCCGGGGTTGGCGCTCGCGAGCGAGGGCGAGGCCCACGGCAGGCACTCGGTGTCGCGCGGGCAGCGCGCCCCCGCGCGGCAGAGGAGCGTGCACTGCCCCAGCACGCACCGCGGCGTGACCCCGGCGGCGGCGACGTCGGGCGCGCACTGCTCGTCGCGCTGGCAGTACGCGTAGCAGATCCCGTAGCCCTCGTTGTTCTTCAGGCCCGCGTAGTGGCCGCACACGGCGCAGCCCGCGGGCCCGCACGCGTCGTCGGCCTCGCATCGGCGGTACACCGGGAGCGCTGCGCCGCCGGGCGCCGAGCACGCCCCGGTGGGCACGCACGACGACCACTCGCCGCGCGCGCCGCACGCCTGGTAGCCGCCCTGGGTGAAGCCTCCGTCGAGCGAGCGCGTGCACGGGCGCTCGTCGCCCGGGTCGCACGAGCCGCCCCTGCACGCGACCGAGAGCGCCGCGGCGAGGGCGAGGGCGAGGAGCGGCGCGTCAGCCCGCATCGGCGCTGCACTCCACGGTGGCGCTCACGACGCGCGGGGGCGCGTCGGAGGGGCACGCCGCGCCGAAGAGGGTGATCTCTCCGACGGCGCGGTCGGTCCAGTCCCACCCGTTGACGTGCGCGGTGTCGCGGGCGACGGCGGCGCCGTCGACGGTGAGGGTGATCGTGTCGCGGCTCGACGGGTGCGACGGCGCGACGAGCGTGCAGCGCGCGATGGCGTTCTGCACGGCGGTGAACGCGCGCGTGAGGTCCCCCTCCTGCCGCACGTCGTAGTAGGTGGGGGCGCCAGACGCGGTGCGGTTGGGGCGCCCGCCCGCGACCGCCATCGCGGTGAGCGTCGACGCGAAGGTCGGGTCGGCCGTGTCGGCGATGCCGATCACGAAGGTGGGGATCGGGGTCACGGGGTTCGACGCGATCTGCTCGATCTGAGCGACGGTGCGCCGGTCGTCGAGGCAGCGGTTCGCGTCGCCGCCGCCGCAGCCGCCGCGGCCTCCGCGACCGCCGCCGCCGCCCGCGCACACGCAGGTCGACGGGTCGAGGCCGCCGTTGCAGTTCGGCGCGCCGTCGGTGGCGAGCACGATGTAGGGCGCGCGCGTGGTCGACGGGTGGCGGACGAAGTACGTGTACGCGCGCAGCAGCGCCGCGGCGGTGGGCGTGCTGCCGCCGGGCTCGGTCGTGTCGAAGACCGAGAGCACGCGCGACGCGGCGCCGTACGCGGGTGCGATGTCGACCGTGGGCACGTTCGCGAACGTGCAGGCCGCGGTGCGCGTGTCGGCGCCGTCCTCGGGGTAGAAGAGGGCGCCCACGTGGATCACGTCTTGAAAGCGCGGCAGCGTGGAGGCGAGCGCCGCGCGGAGCAGCGTCCACTTCGAGGCGCCGCGCCGCCCGTCGAGGCCCTGCGCCATCGAGCCCGAGCGGTCGATCACGAGGAGCGCGTCGGCCTCGCGCGACGCGAGCGTGAAGTGGCCGGGCACGCAGCCCCGCACGCGCGGCACGTCGGTCACGTCGGTCACGTCGGTCACGTCGAGGGTGGCGTCGTGGGGGCTCTCGACGTCGGGCACGAGGAGCCCGGTCTTCGCGCCGCATCCCGCGGCCGCGACGGCGAGGAGCGCGCACGCGAGCCGGGCGCGATGCGGGCCGGTGGGGGTCATGTCGACGATGATGCAGGCGCGACGCGCGAGAACCTTCATCGAAAAACGCGCGCGAGGGTATCATCTCGCGCCGCGCATGCACCCGAAGCTGCTACGCCCGCGGCGCGCCCGCCTCGCCGAGGCCCTCGCCGTGGTCGGGGGCTGCGGTGACGCCGCGAGCGCGTGGGAGTCGCTCGCCGCGGCGGGGCTCATCCCGATGGAGTGGATCCACCACGCGTCGCGCTCGTACCTCGTGCACTCGGCGGGCGGCGCGAGGCGGTCGTACTACCCGCCGACGCTCGAGTTCTGCGCGCTGCTCGCGGCCGACGCGCCGTCGGTGCAGGCCGCCGAGCTCATCGCGCGCGAGTCGCTGCGAGAGGTGCGCGACCGCGACGCCGTGCTCTGGCGCCTCGTCGACGGGGCGCACGTCGAGGGCGAGCGGCTCGAGTTCGATCGTTGCCTGCGCGAGGGCAGGGTCGCGGTCCCCGAGCAGCTCCTCGAGACGGGCTTCGTCGTCGACGTGGTGCGCAACGACCGGGTCGCGCTGCTGATGCCCGGCGAGGAGCTCGCCGACCCCGCGCAGGGTGTCGCGCCGCCGCGGTTCTAGACCTCGAGGGCGTTGCGGGCGGGGGCGTCGCGGGGCGTCTTCTTCATGGTGCGTGGGCTCCTTGCGAGCTCGCCGGACGCATCTACAACCGCCGTGCCGGCGCTTCGGCGCGTGCAACCAAGGCAGCGGGAACGCGATCTGCGCCGTGATTTCGGCTGTCGCGCGGCGGCGTCGAGGTCGATCGGATCCGTCGAACAGGCTCGACGAGCCGCTACGACAGGAACACCCCCAGCGCGTGCCGCGCGACCTCGCCGCCGTGAGAGAGCAGCGCCCTGGCCGCGAGCGCCGCGAGGGTCACGCCCCCGAGCGCGACGGCGACGGGCCACACGCCCGCGGGCGGGGGCGAGAGCGAGGCGTCGCGCAGCTCGACCACGTCGCCCGCGACGAGGCGCACGTCGGCCTCGTCGGCCTCGGCGGGGCGCAGCGCCGAGCGCATGCGAGCGAGCGCGAGCGGGGGCCAGTTGCGAAAGCGCGGCAGCGCCGAGAGCTGCGCGTGACGGCGCGTGGCGCCGAGGCCCCCGGCGGCTTCGAGCCCGCCCGCGACGAGGGCCGTGGGCAGCAGCACCAGGCCGAGCGCGTAGAGCCACGCGGCGGTCACGCCCAGCACCGCGACGAGCGCGGCGGCGACGGCGTCGTCGAGGCCCGCGAGGCGGCGCCCCACGCGGCGCGCCACGTACGCGCCGGGGAAGGGCCACGACGGCAGCGCGCAGAGCAGCGCGACGGCGAGCGCCCACG